>NZ_PJBO01000009.1:0-120508 GCF_002836425.1 Planomicrobium sp. MB-3u-38
GATACCCGAATTATTCAGCCGCAAATAATGTTCTGCCTGAATTTCATTTTCGAAGGAATTCAAGCGGTAGACCCTATTCGAATTCACCATCTCCTTCTCGGAGGCAGCGGTATCTCTTTTGGTCGGCTTATGTTCGAGGCGGTTGGCGGTTTTATTTCTTAAGAGTCTTTCATCCAAATCAGCTTCCAGTTCAACAAAGTAGATTTCTGCACCTTGTGCCTGGAAAATCGCACAGGTCCTGTTGACGAAATCCCAGTCTTCCTGCAGGTCGAATACCCAGACGTATGTAAAAATCATGCCGTACCGATCGCTCTTGGCGAAGGCGCTGAAGATTTCTTCGCGGAACATGGTGGACAGCTTCCACATTTCTTTTTCAAAGCCGAAAAACGGTTCCAGCAAATCGATGGTCATGTGGTTGTGCAATAAATTCAAATCAGTTATTTTCGCCAATTCCTGGCCGACAGTCATTTTGCCGACTGCCTGTGGACCGAACAGCAGAACAAATTTCATCTTCATCCACCTGGACTTTCGCTGAATTTTTCACGAAATAAAAACTGCAGGCACGCGGAAGTTCTTGCGCATGCCTGCAGATGGAAACATTTGAGTGAGTTTTAAACTTTTGAAACTTCTACGACTGCGCCGGTGAAAGCGTCCGCCATGAATTCGAATTGCTCGAGTTCATCGTCGCGGTGGCGAGTGATGCCGCCTTTATAGACATCCGTCGTAATGGCGTGCTGTGTATAAGGTTCTGTTTTCATGTAAATCCATGAACCGTCAATCGGACCTTCTTCTTTAAACGAATTCTTCACTTGCTTCAATACTTCATCTGCCGGGTAAAGCTTCTGGTTGCGGTCGACCAATTCTTTCACGACAAACGTTGCAGCTACTCCTGTAGCAAAGCCGATCAATAAATCACGATTTTTCAATTAGATCCCTCCTATACTTACTGGCTAAATTGTACCATAACTGATAAATAAACGAGAAATGATAGCAGCGCCTTTATTTCGTTCCTTTCGATTTTCGAAATAAAAAAGTGGAAATAAACTGAAAAAAGCTCTAAACTGATTAAAGGCATTTCATTTAGGAGGAAGTTGTATCATGAATAATGAAACCAGAGAGTTATTTAAAACCTTGACAGAGTTACCGGGTGCGCCCGGCAATGAGCATGCTGTCCGTAAATTCATGAAAAAGGAATTGGGTGCAGTATCCGATGAATTGATACAGGATAATCTCGGCAGCATTTTCGGTGTAAAGCACGGCGAACAGAATGGGCCTCGCATCATGGTAGCTGGCCATATGGATGAAGTCGGCTTCATGGTTACCCAAATCACTGACAACGGCATGATCCGTTTCCAACCGCTTGGCGGCTGGTGGAATCAAGTCATGCTGGCGACACGAGTCGATATTATCGCCGGAGATAAAGTTGTACCAGGCGTAATCGGTTCAATTCCGCCGCATCTATTGAGCGAAGAACTGCGCAGCAAACCGATGGATATCAAAAACATGCTCATCGATATAGGGGCAGATGATAAAGAAGATGCAATGTCATTCGGTGTACGTCCGGGACAGCAGATCATTCCATACAGCCCGTTCACTCCAATGGCCAATGATAAAAAAATAATGGCGAAAGCTTGGGATAATCGCTACGGCTGTGGTTTGGCCATCGAATTATTGCGTGAATTGAAAGATGAAAAACTGCCGAATGAATTGTTTTCTGGCGCGACAGTTATGGAAGAAGTCGGTTTGCGCGGTTCACAGACGGCCGCAAACATGATCAACCCGGACATCTTCTTTGCGCTTGATGCAAGCCCGGCGAATGACGCCGACGGCAATAAAAACGAATTCGGCCAATTGGGCAAGGGGACGCTCCTGCGCATACTCGATAAGAGCATGGTTACCCACCGCGGCATGCGGGAATTCGTTCTTGATACAGCTGAATCGAATAACATCCCTTATCAGTATTTCACTTCACAAGGCGGAACGGATGCGGGACGAGTGCATACGGCAAACGAAGGTGTGCCGAGTTCCGTAATCGGAATTTGCTCACGTTATATCCATACGTCGTCGTCGATCATCCATACCGATGATTACGCTGCCGCGAAGGAGTTATTGGTCAAACTGGTGAAATCAGCTGACCGCACAACAGTGGAAACGATAAAAAATAACGTTTAAAAAGTGCCCTCGGGCACTTTTTTTTGTAGAGGAGACTGGTGTTTATGAAAAAAATAAGTATTGCTGTGGCATCAAAAAATCCGGCAAAAATCAGCGCGGTGGAAGACTGTCTTGCTGAACTTGCGGTCCCATGTGAAATTACAGCTGTCGAAACGGATTCAGCCGTATCGGCACAGCCATTTTCTATAAAGGAAACGCGTCAGGGAGCTGTCAATCGCGCAGTTTCTGCGATCGAAGGTGGATATGATTTCGCTGTGGGGCTTGAAGGAGGCGTTTATGAACTTGATGGTACGATGTATGTCTGTAATTGGGGGGCATTGGCCACTTCAACGGGCAAGCTGTACACGGCTGGCGGAGCACAGATACCTTTGCCCGAAGAAATTGCGGTAGAAGTGAGAAATGGGCAGGAGCTCGGACCGGTCATGGATGCTTACGCGAATGAAACAGGAATTCGCCAACATAAAGGTGCGATCGGCATTTTGACCGATGGGTTGATTCACCGGGGAGAAATGTTTGCGCATATCATGAAAATGCTTATCGGACAGTACCGGTTAGGCAGCGGTTGAGTTGCATGTGACCCGAAACATCTTTAAAATAGAAGACAGCAAAGCAGGGGAGGAAGACGCGTGAAACGGTCAGTTTTAATCACAGGAACTGTGTTATCCCTATTTTTTTTGGCAGGGTGCATGGCGACTCCTGAAGAGAGATTGGCAGAAGGGCTTTCAGAAACCCGCACGGCTTTTGAAGAAGAGCCGACGGAGACAAACGAAACCGCGGGAGAGACAGAATTATATCTGCCTGGCGGCTACGATATCGAAGAGCCTTCTGATGAAAACAATATCATTATAACGAAAGGCAGCGATTCCTATGTTTTGTTCATCAATCCGAATGAAGCCGCTGACAGCAAGTTCTTCTATGATTTGCAGAAAGCGAATGCTGAAGTGGAATGGATCGCTGATGAAACTTTTGAACAGAATGGCCGTTTCGGATTTACAACATTAAGAGCGATTGCTGAAGATCGGATCGAAATTGTCGTCAGTGCGGGTGGCGTGAAAATGACCACCATTTCGGAAGAAGCGGATGTTCCGGGAAATATGGAGTGGATGATGAAGACCGTCCGTTCCATCGAAGAGGGAAATTGAGGTGAAGAAATGATGAAAAAATTACAGTCGATCGAAGAATTCAATGCTTATAAAAACGGTGAAGGAACAGTATTTATGTTTACTGCCGGATGGTGTCCGGATTGCCGTGTCATTGATCCGGTCATGCCCGAAGTGGAAGAGTCGTTCGGACAATTCAATTTTGTGTCAGTGGACCGCGATGAGTTCATCGACCTTTGTGCCGAACATGATATTTACGGCATCCCGAGTTTCCTCGCTTTCAGCGAAGGGAAAGAACTGGGCCGTTTTGTCAGCCGTGACCGTAAAACGCAAGAGGAAATAGAATCCTTTATAGCAGGGTTGTCCTTATAATATCAAGACGGTTCGCCTGTGAGGGTCGAACCGTTTATTTTTGACAGAGAGGAAGATCGATATGAACTCCACACAATTATTCAATCTATTAAGAGAATGTTTACCGAGCCATGATCTGGAATGGCGTTATGACCGGGAAAACAATACAGCGAACATCCGCCACATCAAAGTGGGAAAAGGGCTGAGCCTCGACCTGCCGAAAATCAACAGCCGGTATGAAGTAAAAGGCGAAGAAGCATTGACTGAAATCATTTATACAATCAATGAAACTTTCAATGCGATGGAACGTGAAGTTGAAGGGAATCTTCCTGGTGGAGAACATATCTACCCAGTGATCCGGTCAACCTCGTTTCCTACAGAGTCAAACGAAGGAAACCGCTTCATCACTACAGATCATACTGCTGAAACTCGTATATTTTATGCGCTTGATACAGGGGCGGCCTATCGCTTAATTGACGAAAATGTGTTAAATTCATTAAGTCTGACAGAAGAACAGCTTAAAGAACTGGCGAGATTCCAGGTCAAAAAGCTGAAAACTGCAGTCAAGGAAGATCGCGTTGCTGGAAACGTGTTCTACTTCCTAAATGAAAATGATGGCTACGATGCCTCACGAATTCTGAATGAGACTTTCCTGAAAGAGATGAAAAAGAAAATTACCGGGGATATGACTGTTTCTGTCCCGCATCAGGATGTGTTGATCATTGGTGATATCCGGAACGAATCCGGCTATGATGTGCTGGCCCAGATGGCGATGCATTTCTTCACCAACGGCAAAGTGCCGATCACTTCCCTGTCATTCATTTACGATGACGGTGAATTGGAACCGATTTTCATCCTGGCTAAAAATAGACCTGAAGAGGAGAACGATAAAAAATGAACGCATTTTACAATAAGCAGGGAATAGGCGACGTACTGCTAGTTCAGCTGCAAACTGAAAAACCTGAAAAAATCCATGCCGAAATGAATGGCGATGTAACGCTGATCAAAAATAGCGATGGTGATATCACAGGCTTCAATCTTTTCAATGCGAGCCAATATATCAGCTTCCCGGAAAGTGGAACAGTCGATGTTTCCGAGCAGCTGGTCACCGAATTGCAGAATGCCCTGGAAAAAAACAGCATCGATTATTTGCTGGAAGTCGATCTGTCGCCAAAATTCGTCGTCGGTTATGTGGAATCCAAAGAGAAACATCCGAACGCTGATAAATTGAATGTCTGCCAGGTTGATGTAGGCGGCGAAAAACTGCAGATTGTCTGCGGCGCGCCAAATGTAGAAGCGGGACAAAAAGTGGTTGTGGCAAAAGTTGGCGCGGTAATGCCTTCGGGAATGATTATAAAAGACGCTGAACTTCGAGGAGTGCCTTCAAGCGGCATGATTTGTTCGGCTAAGGAATTGGCTTTGCCGGATGCTCCAGCGGAAAAAGGGATTTTAGTATTGGACAATGAAAATGAAGTCGGATCAGCATTTGAAGTAAAGGCGTGACTTGTTATGAGCTGGGTTAAAAAAGTATGGAGTCGTATGTTTGCCGATGAAGTCGAGGAAGAGGCAGAACAGGAATATACAGTGCCTGTCGAGCAGAAAAGTGCGCATGTGCCTTTTCGTTTTCCGTTGATCACGGATGAGGAAAGAGAAATCTTTTTGAAGAAAGAACAGAGTGGCCAAAAAGTGACGATGGCTGAAGTGAGGGAAGAGCTTATTCGGCGTCCTTCACAATTGGCGCAGCAACCCGTTCGGAGAGAAGTCCGGCCGGAACCGAAGCCGAAGCCGATTCAACGGCAATCACCACGGCAGCCGATTCAACGCCAGTCACCTAATACAAAACCTGTTAAAGAGACACCTAAACCGGAGCCCATCAAGCGCCGCTTTGAACCAACCAAGGTTCCGTCGCCTATTCATGGTTTCAATGAACCTAAACCAGCGCCAATAGAAATATTGCTTGAGCAAAAAGAGCGGAATGAAGAATTCAATAAAGCGATTTCTCCGTTACAGGAAAATCCAATCAGCGAATCGACTGATAAAGATTCAGCCCAAATTTCATCAGAACTAACAGAGCTGGAGCGCCAACTGCCTGTGACAGAAAAAAGTTCTCAGCCCGATTTTGCTGAAAAGGAAGAAGAATCTTCATTGCAAACTGTTCAGGATGAAGAAGTTGCCAATGATCCTGGATTAGAACATCCGGTTGAGCAAAATGAGCCTGAAACAATAGAAATTCAGGAACTGAATCCGTTGGAAGAAATGACATCGACGGAATTGAAAGTTGAAGATGAAGAAACGCTACATAAAGAAATTCCAAAGGATAAGCCGGAAGAGCCTGGTATACTTCCTGAGAAAAAGAAAGAAAAAACGGTTCCATTCAATGTGTTGATGCTGAAGTCGGATAAGGAGAAGACAAAGAAAAATATCCCAGTCCAACATCATACGCACAACAGATTAAATGAAAAACCTGTGAAGCCAGCTGAAAAACAACCGGAGCCACTTGCTCCCACAGAACCTCCAGTTGCTGAAGCGGTTCCGGCACCAGTCATTTCAGCTTATGAACATCCACATAAAGAATTTCTTTCCGCTCCCGAAAATGACCGGAAAGACGACGAATGGATGGAAGAGCAGGGAGAACGGCTGGTCGAAGCCTTGTCGCATTTCCAGGTCCAAGCGACAATTTTGAGCATTGTCCAAGGACCGGCAGTCACTCAATTTGAATTGACTGTAGCGCAAGGTGTGAAAGTCAGCAAAATCCGAAACTTGGCAGATGACCTGAAATTGGCTCTTGCTGCAAAAGATATTCGTATTCAAGCGCCGATCCCAGGGAAAAGCTCGATCGGAATCGAGATTCCCAACAGAACATCACGTCCTGTCAGAATTTCCGAAGTGATAGAAAGCACACAATTCCAGACTTCCGATTCACCATTGGAAGCTGCGCTGGGTCTTGATCTCACAGGCAGACCGGTTACGCTGGATCTGCGCAAGATGCCGCATGGTTTGATTGCAGGAGCGACAGGTTCCGGTAAATCCGTATGCATCAACTCTTTACTGGTCAGCCTGCTCTATAAATCATCTCCGCGGGATCTGAAATTATTATTGATCGACCCGAAAATGGTGGAGCTTGCGCCTTACAACCATATTCCGCATCTGGTAAGTCCCGTCATTACGGATGTCAAAGCGGCTACCGCTTCATTGAAATGGGCGGTAACTGAAATGGAACGGCGATATCAGCTGTTCGCCCATACGGGTGTCAGAGATATCAGCCGATATAATAAGATGGTCAAAGATAAAGGCAATGACGCGCAGCATCTGCCGTATATCTTGATCGTCATCGATGAACTCGCTGATTTGATGATGATGTCACCTTCTGATGTTGAAGATGCGATTTGCCGGATTGCGCAAAAAGCGCGGGCATGCGGGATTCACCTTGTCATTGCGACACAGCGGCCGTCCGTCGATGTCATAACCGGATTGATCAAATCAAATATTCCGACACGCATTGCTTTCTCTGTTTCCTCCCAAGTGGACAGCCGGACAATCCTTGATTCCCAA
Source organism: Planomicrobium sp. MB-3u-38 (assembly GCF_002836425.1). Taxonomy (NCBI): domain Bacteria; kingdom Bacillati; phylum Bacillota; class Bacilli; order Caryophanales; family Caryophanaceae; genus Planomicrobium; species Planomicrobium sp. MB-3u-38. Next base: position 7,176 of record NZ_PJBO01000009.1, read on the forward strand.
GGAGCGGAACGCTTGCTCGGAAGAGGGGATATGCTGTACCTCGGAAATGGCATGTCCGCTCCGAGCCGTATCCAGGGAACTTTTGTGACAGATGAAGAAATCGAGAAGATTATTGAACATGTCCGCGGACAGGGTGAGCCGGAATATTTCTTCAAAGAAGAAGAATTGATCAAACAGAACGCATCCGGTGCTGAACAGGATGATTTATTTGAAGAAGCCTGCCGTTTCATCATGCAGCAGGGCAGTGCATCTACTTCCTTATTGCAGCGGAAATTCCATATCGGCTATAACCGGGCGGCAAGGCTGATGGACCTGATTGAACAGCACGGTTTCATTTCTGAGCAGAACGGAAGCAAAGCCCGTTCGGTGCTGATTACCGAAGAAGATATATCAGAAGTATTCCAATAATTTGTTTCATTATTTTAAAATATCGATTATATCCCATTTGGATAAAAATATGATATAATCGGATGATTGTTTGATCTACTCGGCTATCCACTAACTACAGATGGAATAGACTACTTTAAACTTCCACAGGAGGTTCACTTATGACAGTTTTACATTTTACCGGCATCAAAGGCTCAGGTATGAGTCCGCTGGCTCAGATTATGCATGATATGGGAAATGAAGTGCAGGGTTCCGATATCGCGAAATATTTCTTTACAGAAGAACGTTTACGGGAAAGGGGGATCTCCATCCTTCCGTTCGATCCCGAAAACATTACAGCGGAAATGACGATTGTTGCCGGGAATGCTTTTAATGATGAGCATCCTGAACTTGTGAGAGCGCGGGAAATAGGCGCTACAATCATCCGGTATCATGAATTTCTTGGGGATTTGATGAAACAATATGTTTCTGTGGCAATTACTGGTGCACACGGCAAAACGTCGACAACCGGCCTTATGGCACATGTATTGAATGGCTACAAGCCTGTTTCCTATCTGATCGGCGACGGCACTGGTTACGGCATGCAGGACTCACATTTCTTTGTGGTTGAAGCTTGTGAATACCGCCGTCACTTCCTGGCCTATCACCCGGATTACGCAATTATGACGAATATTGATTTTGACCATCCGGATTATTTTGCCGGAATCGATGATGTATTCAATGCTTTTGAAGAAATGGCTCAGCAGGTGAAGAAATGCATCATCGCATGTGGTGATGATGAATATCTTCAAAAGCTGCAGGCGCCGGTCCCTATGGTTTATTACGGATTTGGTGAGGAAAATGATTTCCAGGCGAGAAATATTGTTAAAACGACAGAAGGCACAACTTTCGATGTAGTGATCCGCAATGAATTTTTCCATACGTTCACCATTCCGATGTTCGGCGACCATACAATCCTGAACGCGCTTGCAGTCATTTCATTGTGCCATTATGAAAATATACCAGCCGATATCATCCAGCAGCAATTCACTGGCTATCAAGGCGTTAAACGCAGATTTTCTCAAACGGAGATCGGTGATCGCATTCTTATAGATGATTACGCACATCATCCGACAGAAATCCGCGCGACATTGCAATCGGCAAGACAGAAATTCCCTGACCGCGAAGTGATTGCCATATTCCAGCCGCATACTTTCACGCGTACGCAGACATTCCTTCAGGAATTCGCGGACTGCCTGAATGAAGCTGACCAGGTTTATCTGTGTGATATTTTCGGCTCCGCCCGCGAAGAAGCTGGGACGTTAACGATTGGCGATCTTGAAGAGAAAATTAAAGACAGCCAATTATTGCAGGTGGAAGAAGTGGCGAAGCTCAGCGAACATAAGAATGGGGTATTCCTGTTCATGGGTGCTGGAGATGTCACGAAATTCAAAGAAGCATTCGAAAACCAGCTGAAGACAGAAGAAACAGTTTAACTTCCAAAGTTAAACTGTTTTTTTCTTTTTTAGGAGGTTTTTTATATACTTTTATAGAACTATTGTAGGTGGGCTGTGTTTATCCGCAGTTCGACAAGGGTAGAAATAGTATATAACAGAATGTAAAAGGAGGAATTATGATGGATTGGCAAATACTGCTTTACATAGCCGCAATCGTGGCTGCAGTCGGATTCTTAATTCTATGCGTAGCTTTGGCAATGACATTGAATTCGTTGAAGAACACATTAAAAGAAGTTTCCGGCACAGTTGCCGGGCTTGAAAATCAGCTGCAAGGGGTGACGCTCGAAACCACGAACCTTTTGCATAAGACCAATGAACTTGCTGAAGATATCCAGGTGAAAACCGAGAAGCTTAACGGAGTCGTGGATGCTGTCAAAGGTGTCGGCAACTCGGTGACTGACCTGAATGCATCAGTAAGACGCATTACCATGTCTGTTGCATCGTCTGCAGAGCAGAACGAAGAGAAAATCGCACAGGTAGTCCAATGGAGCAATGTCGCTATGGGGATCCGTGATAAATGGAAAGCCCGTAAAGCTTACAGCACCCGCCAGTCAGAATCATACCAGCCGGTGCCAGGACAGAAACAGCTTCCACATAACGATCAATACTAATAAAAAATCAACTTATATAATTGGAGGAATGCAAAATGAATGGTAACAATAATGAGTACAACAACCAAAAACCTAATTATAATGACTCACAGTACAATAAAAATTATTATTCAAATTCCGGACAGAATTATCAGCAAAGCGATTATGTGCCGCAATCTTATGGCATGTCGAGCCGTTATGATGATCTCTACGATTACGAAGAAGAATCAGGTTCAGGCAGCTTCATCGCCGGTGCTCTTGTCGGCGCGGTGATTGGTGCGGCAGCAGCGTTATTCCTGGCACCTAAGTCAGGCAAGGAATTCCGTGGAGACTTGAATAACCAGGTTACTACGCTGAAAGAAAAATCCCAAAGCTCTAAATCGGGTTCAGATAACGAAGGCGGCGGCTTGAAACAGCAGCTGAAAGACCAGTCTTCAAAAGTGGTCGATAAAGTAAAAGGCATGAAAGGCGGCTCTTCGCCAATGGATGATGGAACAGCATCATCTGAAGGAGAGGAATCGATTGATATGCACGCAACTATCGAAAATACAGTCCATGAATCCAATAAAGAGACTGAAGCGGCAGGCAATGAAGCATTCACATCAACAGCAAATGCATTAAAAGAAGCTGTAGAAGAAGTGAATGAGGACAAAAAATCAGGATCAGGCTATGCTACTGGCTCAACGGCAAAAGATGTCGGCAATACTAAAAACGGTTCGAACAAAAACCAGAACACTGGATCGGGTTCGAATTCAAAACAAAATAATGTCGGAAGCTATAATGCAAACAAAAATAACTCCGGCAATAATAACTCAAACAAAAACAATTCCAATTCCAACAGCAACAAAAACAATTCAACAAAATGATTTGGGAGCGGATAAAATGAAAAACCTTATACGCGTACAGGATTTAGACGGCCTTAAAAAGGCGATTGAAGGAACTCAAAGCTATTGGCTTTTCAAGCACAGCAGCACGTGTCCGGTTTCTGCAGCGGCATGGAATGAATACAATGAGTATTGCTCATTGCATCCACACCAGACTTTCCTGTTCCTTGTAGTGCAGGAAGATAAGGAATTATCTCAGGAAATTGCGGAAATCACGCAAATTAAGCACGAATCGCCTCAGCTGATGCATTTTTCAAATATGCAGGTTGACTGGCATGCCTCACATAATAAGATCAAAAGTAAGGCAATGCAAGAATTTATTGCTTGATAAGACAGGCCGGAGCCCAGTGCTCCGGCTTTTTTTACATTAAAACACTTTAGTGCGTTGAAGCGCTAAAACATTATTCGTGACTTTCCCGAATACTTTGCATATAATAGTCCTATCATGTTAAGATAAGTCACCGATTAAAGGTGATTTATGAAAGGGGAAATTAGGATGAGCCAGATGGATTTAGAACAGCTGAGAGAACAGGTCGATGCAGTAAACCTGCAAATTCTGTCCCTGATCAATGAGAGGGCTTCAGTTATACAGGAAATCGGCAAGATCAAGGAAAAACAAGGAATGAAAAGGTATGACCCGCTTCGTGAGCGTCATATGCTGGATTTATTGAAAGAAAATAATAATGGTCCTTTGGATCAAAAAACGGTTGATCATATATTCAAGGAAATTTTCAAATCTGCGCTTGATATGCAAGAAGAAGATACACGTAAAGCTTTGCTTGTATCGCGGAAGAAAAAAGCTGAAGATACAGTAATTGATATCAATGGTGAAAAAATTGGGCAAGGAGAGCCATCATTCATTTTTGGCCCATGTGCAGTTGAATCACAGGAACAGGTGTCGATTGTAGCTGAAGCGATTGGCGGAAAAGGACTTAAAATGATTCGCGGCGGAGCTTACAAACCCCGTACATCTCCATATGATTTCCAGGGGTTGGGGTTGGACGGCCTGAAGATGCTGAAAAAAGCAGCAGACGAATACAATTTGGCGGTTGTTTCTGAAATCGTCACACCACATCATTTGGAAGAGGCTCTTGACTATGTCGATATAGTCCAGGTCGGCGCACGAAATATGCAGAACTTCGAATTATTGAAGGCTGTCGGCAGCATCAATAAACCTGTATTGTTGAAGCGGGGGATGGCGGCTACAATTGATGAATTCATCAATGCGGCTGAATACATCATTGCTTCCGGCAACAGCCAGATCATTCTTTGCGAACGCGGAATCCGCACTTACGAAAAAGCGACCCGCAATACATTGGATATATCAGCTGTGCCGATTCTTAAGCAGGAAACGCATTTACCGGTATTCGTCGATGTGACACATTCGACGGGGCGCCGTGATCTTCTATTGCCAGCTGCCAAAGCAGCAATCGCGATTGGCGCAGACGGCGTGATGGCGGAAGTGCATCCGGATCCAGCAGTCGCTTTATCGGACGCTCAACAACAAATGAATCTTCCACAATTCGACGAATACTACGATTCGCTGATGAAATTCATGAAGCAATATGAGATGAAAATGTAATGCCAAAAGCCGGGCGTAACCCCGGCTTTTATTTATTTTAAATAAATTGTAAAGAGAAATTGCATTTACATAATATCCCCAAAAATAAGAGAAGTTTCTAAAGATATGGAGCAAAACAGCGAAGACGGCCAGGGGACTAAGCGAAGTGCTGAGATCCACTCGGGCGAAGTGAAACGAGCACGAGTTAGCTCAGCGCTAGCCCCCAGGAAAGCGAGCTGTTTTGCGGAATATCAGTCCACATAATATATAAATCAACATATTTAGTTGATATACACAAACTTATTGTCGTATGATTGAAGAAAAGGGAAGAGGGCGCTTACATGACCGTAACGATTTATGATGTGGCAAGGGAAGCGAACGTTTCCATGGCAACCGTTTCACGTGTAGTTAATGGGAACCAGAACGTTAAACCCGCTACAAGAAAGAAAGTATTGAAAGTAATTGAAGAATTAGGCTATCGCCCAAATGCAGTAGCACGGGGGCTAGCTAGCAAGAAGACCACTACGGTCGGTGTCATAATCCCGGATATATCGAACAGCACCTATGCGGAACTGGCTAGAGGCATTGAAGATATAGCCACGATGTACAGATATAATATTATCCTTTCCAATTCAGACCAAAATGAAAACAAGGAATTACAGCTACTTGAAACAATGCTCGGCAAACAAGTGGATGGAATTGTTTTCATGAGTGACGTCATCACACCTGAATTGCTGCATGAGCTGGAACGGTCTCCGACTCCGATTGTATTGGCCGGATCAATTGAAGAGACAGGCAAAATCGCTTCCGTTAATATCGATTATTACGGAGCGGCTTATGAAGCTGTCAAGAAATTGATCGACAATGGACATAAGAGCATCGCTTTTGTATCGGGTCCTTTAACCTCTAAGATAAACAGGGATTATAAGATGAAGGCATACCGGGAAGCGCTGGAAGACGCCAAAATCGAATTCAAGTCCGAATTAGTGGTCGAATGCAATAATTCGTACGATGAAGGAATCGAAGCGGTGAAAGAACTGAGACCTCACAAACCAACAGCTTATTTCGTCAGCAATGATGAAATGTCGATTGGTGTAATCCACCAGGTGGAGGAAGAAGGACAAAAGATTCCTGAAGAAGTCGAGATCATAAGTTACGAGAATTCCAAACTGGCGCGTATGGCACGCCCGATGCTGAGTTCTGTGGCGTTGCCTTTATACGATATCGGGGCGGTTTCCATGCGGTTATTGACGAAGTATATGAATAAAGAAGAAATTGATGAGAACCAGGTTATTCTTCCATACCGTATTGAAGAACGCCAATCAACTAAAAATGATGGCTGATGGATTTACCTTAAAAATATAAGCTGCAGCGGAAGTCAATTCCGCTGCAGCTTTTTGATTTATCATAGGTTTTTCTGAGTGTGCCGGATAATGTATAGAGCTTTTTCCAGCATCTGATGATTTTTTTCAGTGATTTCCTCTTTACGCGGAATCGGGTCATACATATTCTCAGGATCCTCCCAGGTCTTGATGAGCGGGACAGGTGACTCTGGCTGCCATTTATCCAGCCATTTTTGAGGTAAATTGCCGGTTGGAAGAGGTATATCATTCATTTCCATCCACAAATATGACCATGCGCGGGGAACTACTCGCCAGATGTCATAACCGCCGCCGCCCACAGCGATCCATTTGCCATCGCAATATTCGTGGGCCAGTTCATGAGCAATTTTAGGGATCTCCTTATAGATTTCCATCGTCCCGTATAAATGAGTCAACGGGTCCAGGTAATGTGCGTCTGCGCCATTTTGGGAAAGAATCACATCAGGTTTAAAATGTTCGACGATTTCACGCATGGCTGTACGATAAATTTCCAAAAACGATTCGTCTTCCGTGAATGCATCTATTGGAAAATTGAAGGAAGTGCCATATCCTTGGCCGTTGCCGCGTTCGTTGATATTTCCTGTGCCTGGGAACAGATAACGTCCAGTTTCGTGTATCGATACGGTGCAGACATCAGGGTCATCATAGAAGCACCACTGGACGCCGTCGCCATGATGGGCGTCTGTATCGATATAAAGCACACGCGCTCCGTATTTCTTTTTAAGGTAATTGATGGCAACAGAACTGTCGTTATAAATACAGAAACCGGAAGCTTTTCCACGGAAACCGTGATGAAGACCGCCGCCAAGATTAAGAGCATGTTGGGCTTTGCCTTCCATGACATAATCTACAGCTGTCAAAGTTCCACCTACAAGCCGGGCGCTGGCTTCATGCATATTTTCAAAAATCGGGGTGTCTTCCGTACCGATCCCGTAACTTTCACCGGCTTCTGAAGAAATTTCCCCATTGCTGGCCTTTTTAACAATATCGATATAACGCTGATCGTGCGCCAACAGCAATTCTTCGTCTGAAGCAATCCGAGCGGGAACGATAAGGTCTTCTGAAAGCGCATTCATTTCGCGCAGTAGATCGATTGTCAAAACGAGCCGTTTCTGATTGAATGGGTGGGTTTCTGAGAACTTATAGCCCAGTTGGTCTTCAGAATAAATGAAAACGGCATGTTTTATTCGTTTATTTGCGGCATGTTTGGCCATAAGACATCAAAACCTTCTTTACGTAAGTCGTTAATGAGCGCCAGGGGATTCATGGTTTGTACCCGGAAGACGAGGATTTTGTTTTCTTTCTTTTCTCTATCGGGATAAACAAGCACACTGAGCACATTGATATTATGCTGGTAAAACACTTTTGATACTTCGAGCAGCACACCGGAGCGATCCGCCACACGGACTTCGATTTGGGATCCCGGCTGGTGGGTGCCGGTCAATTCGATGAAAGTATACAACAGATCCGTTTCAGTGATAAATCCGGCAAGTTTACCTCCGCTGACCACCGGCAAGCAGCCGATCTGCTGTTCGTAGAAGACCATCGCGATTTCTTCCACAGAATCCATTGGATGGGCGATTACAGGATCTGAAGTCATGATTTCCCGGACAGTTTTCTTGTAGGGATCTCCTTTGGGAGATACTGTGAAGCGCGAAGGGAGGGCGTCTTTCAAATCGCGATCGGAAACGACACCGACGACTTTTCCGTCTTCAACAACAGGTGCATGGCGGATCCTTTCTTTTTCAAATAGATCGATGACATTCTGTACAGTCTGATCAGGGTTCAACGAATGGACTTCGGTTTTCATTATTTCTTCCAACAGCATTTACAACACCCCTTAATGGTTAATACATGTATCTGTGCTTGAAACGTAATTGATCGAACTTTTGAACGGACTCCCGGTCAACCCGTTTGCCGATTTTCGCCATCAGGCAATTTGCCGGGTGGGAGCTTATTTCAGGTTCATCTGTCGCGTAATATTCAAGACCGCCGGCCTGCATCATTTTTTCCATGATTTTACGGTACTCCCAGACATTAAGCCCTGTTCCTTTCAGATCCCAATGCCAATAATATTCTGTGGTGATGACTATGAAATCTTCGAAAGCATCATCCATCATGGACGTTTTCAGCAAGGCTTTTCCAACGCCGCTTCCTCTGAATTTTGGAATAACTTCAATCGCGCCGAGTTCAATAAGGTTTTCCATATTGCCTTCTGACCACCGTTCGAGTGGATCAGGGTACAGGAAAGTGACGTAACCGACGATTGTATTATTATCACGGGCAATGAGTATGCGGCCTTCCGGCAAATCAGCAATTCCTATTACAGCTTCGTGCTGTTGTTTAGCTGGTCGGAATGCGATCAAATCTTCATGGAAATCCAATGATTTCAATTCACTCGAGGGAACCGGACCCTCCACAATGATTCTTCCGTGTTTCGTTTTCAATTCCATCGCGTTGTAAGTTTTCTTATGTTCCATCATTTCACCGCCTGTATGTTTGCAATTAGCTTCATTATACATGAAAGAAAGAGTGCTTGGCTAATCAGTTTGTAAGCGCTCTCTATTTTTTAAATAGTTAAAAAAGTTGGCAATATTCGGCGGAGCTGATGTAGAATGAAAAAGAGATAAGAATAGAAAGGATGATTTGGATGAAAGTGGAAGCATTACCTGCAGTATCTGGAAATTCCAACCTACATAATTATGACGAAATTGCTTCTGATTTTAACTGGAAAGAAGCCGAGAAAGAATTCAGCTGGCATGAAACCGGGAAAGTCAATATGGCGCATGAAGCTATTGACCGCCACGCTGAATCCGATAGAAAAAATAAGGTTGCTCTTTATTATAAGGACCAGCACAGAAATGAATCATACACGTTTTATGAGATGAAACGCATGACCAACCGTGCTGCAAATTTGCTGAAATCCCATTCTGATCTTGAAAAGGGAGATCGGCTGTTCATTTTCATGCCTCGATCTCCTGAATTGTATTTCACTATGTTCGGTGCATTGAAGATGGGGTTGATTGTCGGTCCGCTTTTTGAAGCGTTTATGGAAGGCGCGATTTATGACAGGCTGGATGACAGTGATGCAAAAGCGATCATTACAACACCAGAACTTGTTTCACGCGTGCCATTCGATAAATTGCCTAACTTGAAAACAGTTTTCCTTGTAGGGGAAGGTATCGAAGAGAATAACCATACAGTCGATGTTATGAAGTATTTACAGAATTGTTCAGACCGATTTGAAGTGGAATGGCTGGACAAGGAAGATGGGTTGGTCCTGCATTATACTTCGGGCTCGACCGGCAAGCCTAAAGGAGTTTTGCATGCCCAGTATGCAATGGTGCAGCATCTCCAGACTGCCAGATGGGTACTTGACTTCAATGAACAGGATATCTATTGGTGCACAGCCGATCCAGGCTGGGTGACAGGAACTTCCTATGGTGTATTTGCGCCGTGGCTCAATGGAACGACTACAGTGATAATCGGCGGGCGGTTTTCACCGGAAGGCTGGTACCAAGCCATCGAAGACTACGGAGTAACGGTCTGGTACAGTGCGCCGACGGCTTTCCGTATGCTGATGGGAGCGGGGGATGCGCTGGTCAAAGAATATAATTTATCGACTTTGCGCCATGTCCTTTCTGTAGGTGAACCTTTAAACCCTGAAGTGATCAGATGGGGAGCGCAAGTATTCGAGCGCCGCATCCATGACACGTGGTGGATGACAGAAACCGGAGCACAGGTCATCTGTAATTATCCTTCACTGGCAATCAAGCCTGGTTCCATGGGTAAACCGGTCCCTGGCATTAAAGTTGCAATAGTTGATGACCAAGGCAATGAACTGCCGGCGAATCAAATGGGCAACTTGGCGATTGAAAAAGGCTGGCCATCAATGATGCGTCAAATCTGGAATAACCCCGAGAAGTATGATTCGTATTTCCTGAAAGATAAGTGGTATGTATCAGGAGATTCAGCTTATAAAGATGAAGAAGGATATTATTGGTTCCAGGGGCGGGTTGATGATGTCATCATGACTTCTGGTGAACGGGTAGGTCCGTTTGAAGTTGAAAGCAAACTTTTGGAGCACCCTGCAGTAGCAGAAGCCGGGGTTATCGGGAAACCGGATCCGGTCCGTGGTGAAATCATAAAAGCGTTCGTCGCTCTAGTGGAAGGCTATGAACCTTCAGAAGAATTGATCCAGGATATTCAGCAATTTGTGAAAAAAGGTTTAGCTGCCCATGCAGCGCCGAGGGAAATCGAATTTAAGGATAAGCTTCCTAAAACTCGAAGCGGTAAGATCATGCGTCGTGTCCTCAAAGCCTGGGAGCTCGATTTGCCGACAGGCGACTTATCGACAATGGAAGATTAATGTCAAAAGAGAAAAACGCAGCGTAAATTAATCCGCTGCGTTTTTCATTTGCAATTAAAAGAGCCAGGCCAGTTTTAAAACACTGGCCTGGCTCTTAAGCATTATTATGCTGCATCATCTGTGTCTTCCGGTTCTTCCGGTTCCTCAGGTGGATCAATCGGTTCATCCGGTGGGTCTGTCGGTTCCAGCGGTTCTTCCGGTTCTTCTGGTTCCTCCGGTTCCTCCGGTTCAGCTGGAGGATCGGCTGGCTCTTCCGGTTCTTCAGGCTCATCCGGCTCAGTAGCAGGTGGAGTCGAAGGCGGTGGAGCCGGCGTATCGCTCGGCTCTTCTTTTTCCGGTTCAGGCGCTTCAATCGACACGGCATTGGAGTTGGATGACTCTCTGCCGGTGATATCAACTGCGACTACGTAATAGCTGCCAGGGCCTGGAACTGTAAATGAGTTGCTTTCGGCTTCAGAAATGGTGGCTACCTTCGAATTTGCACCGCCGGTACTTCTATAAACCCGATATCCGATAACATCATTTGAAGATGAATTACTCCAGCTGAGTGATTTTCCGTCAAGAGTTGCCTGAACTCCTGATGGTGCTGCATCGTCCGCATCAAAGCTCGTTGATGAAACAACGTTCGAGAATCGGGAATCCGAGGGGAAAAGCTTGCTGGCATCTCCGCCGAACGGTGCAAGAATGCGGTCAATAAAGTCTTCAGAGACTCCAACACCACCGCCTGAAATGAATTCAGCAGGCGTCGAGGAAAGAGCAGCGTAGCGTTTACCATCGATTGTCGTATATTTCCCGGTTGTCAGGCTGTCATCCGCTTTGCTCGGTACCATGACATTGGCATTGAATAAATCAGACCGGACAAGTTCTCCGGAACAGCCGTCACTTGGTGCCAGCCCTGAAATACCGCAGAAAGAACGGCTTACAACGCCTTCAGGTGCTTTAAAGGTTTCCTGTGTTCCAAAGAACCCAGGGTTAACATCGTATGAGGCATTCATCAATGACGCCCATACTTGGTTTACACGTGTTGATGGCTGCAAATTGCTGTTGCGCATGATATCCAGTGAACTTCTCTCCTGATCATAACCAAGCCATACGCTCATTGTAACGTTCGGATTATAGCCGACAAGCCAAACATCGCGTGTTTCTTGGGAAGTACCGGTCTTTCCGGCAAAATCGGAACTGAATTTCAAAAGATTATTTGCACGGTTAGCCGTGCCTCGAGCACCGTCGAACACGTCGCGCATCATATCTGTAATGACGTATGAGGTTTGCGGTGTATAGACTTCTTTAGTCTCGATTTTATGCTCATAAACGATATTGCCTTCCGCATCTTCAATGCGGTCGATCATGGATGCCTTGGCAAAAGTTCCGCCATTCGCAAATGTTGCATAAGCATTGGCAAGTTCTTCAGTTGTTGCTTCGACACCTGCTCCTAGTGCAGCACTGAGAATAGCATTGTCTGATTCTTCAACTGCGGATAACCCATTTTGCAATAAATAGTTTATAGGCATCTGATTTTGGATTTGTGCGAAAAGACGCACTGCAGGCAAGTTCTGGGATTGGGCCAAAGCGTCCCGAGCAGGCATGATTCCTTGCTCACTTGTAGCTGTAAAGTTGCTTGGACTCCAAATTTTGCCGCCGTTATCCACCATTTCGAATTTTACATCGACTACCGGACTGCCGGCGCCAATTTTGCCAAACTCGATTGCCGGGGCATAAACCAGCAACGGTTTAGCTGTGGATCCGATTGAGCGGTAAGCTTGTGTGGCATAGTTGAAATTGGAGATTTCATGGTCGCGGCCACCTACAAAGCTTAAAATCCGGCCAGTATCATTTTCAATTGTAGTGGATCCGACTTGGACCGGCATCGGCACTTCTTCTTCCTGGCCTTCCTGGTTGACGATTGTCTTTGTTAAAGTAGGTCCATAAGATTCATATGCATCTTTAGCTTTTTGCTGTGCATCGAAAAGGTCTTTTTCAATACTTGAATGGATACGATAGCCCCTTGCGCGAACGGCACGGTCAGCTAATATCTCATATTCTTCAAATAATTTATCGTTTTCTTCTAATGTGGCAGGGTCAATTCCAGCTTCTTCAGCCAGAATATCCATTACAATGCGGGTTGCCCGCTTCTCAATTTCAACCGTTATATGAGGATATCTTTCATAAGAACGGGTTTCATCTGTTCTGAAGTCTTTTGCAATATCGTAGGCCAGTGCTTCATTATATTCCTGTTCTGTAATATATTCGGTTTCAAGCATCCTGAATAATACGGTTTTCATCCGATCAATGCCGAACTCCAAATACTCAGGCTCTTTTAATCCGCCATCAGAGGAATACGGTGTATAGCGGAATGGGGCTTTCGGAATCCCGGCAATGAATGCTGCCTGCGGCAAATTCAATTCACTCGCATTCACATTGAATATTCCGTTAGCCGCCGTTTCGATCCCTGCAATGTTCGTGCCAGCAGAGTTTCTGCCATAAGGAATGATATTCAGATAAGCTTCCATGATTTCTTCTTTGGTCATGAATTTCTCAAGGCGCATTGCCAAAAGGATTTCTTTGGCTTTACGCTCATATGAAACTTCGTTCGTCAAAATCTGGTTCTTAATCAATTGTTGGGTCAGCGTCGAGCCGCCAGTCTGGTTGTCTGCATTCGAGACATCCTGGAACAAGCCGCGGAAAATCGCTTTGGGCACGATGCCATCATGTTCATTGAAATATTCATCTTCTGTAGCCAGTACCGCATTTATTGCATAATCAGAAACCTCATCGAGATTTGTTTCCTCCCGCTCAAGATCGGTTCGCAGTTTACCCAGGTACTGGTCATCCGCAAAGAATATTTCTGAAGTTTCCTCGTAGGCATAAACTTCGCCCCGCATTTCGCTTTCGGTGCGGAGTTTTTCTTCATCGACAAGAGAAGCGAAATATCCAGCTCCTACGGATGCGGCAAATACACCGCCGACAACCAGGATGATCGCCAATAAAATGGCCAGGTTCCAAAAAACACCTGTTGTGATATTCAATCCTCTAGCCCATTTTGTCGAACTCCATTTATGGTATGTGTCTTCAGATTTCTGCTGCCAGTATTTTAATCGTTCGCGCACATTATCTACCCCCTAAAATCTTTTTATATTATAGCATATTCTTATATAGTCTACTAAGTTATTGACAATCTGTCATAATAAAGTACACTACTAGTATATTTCAATATTAAAACGATGAAGAACCCGAAGTAGGAACTGCGATTTTTCCAAGAGAGCCGGTGGTTGGTGCAAACCGGTAAAAACGCAGCGGCTGAATTACAGGTTTGGAGTTTTCGGCTGTGCCACGATCGGCACAAAAGAGTGGAAGGAATCTATTCCTTCAAGCTGGGTGGTACCGCGCAATTGCGTCCCTGCATGTCTGACATGCAGGGGCTTTTTTATTTGGTGCAATAAATACATCATACCAAAGCTTGTTTTTGGGTAATTCATCCTGCTGTCTATAGTAATAAAGTAATTGTACCTGAGGAGGAATCGGAATGTCGAATGAATTATTGGAAGATCTTAAATGGAGAGGTTTACTGTATCAGCAAACAGATGAAGAAGGGCTTGCTGACGTATTGGAAAATGAAAAGATTTCATTGTATTGCGGTGTTGATCCGACAGCTGACAGCATGCACATCGGGCATATCGTACCTCTTCTGACATTGCGCCGTTTCCAGATGCACGGCCACAGACCGATCTTATTGGTCGGAGGAGCGACTGGCATGATCGGGGATCCGTCAGGACGCAACGAAGAACGACAATTGCAGACTACGGACCAGATAGACCGGAACGTTGAAGGCATCAAAGTCCAAATGCAGCAGATTTTTGATTTCCAGACTGAAAACGGTGCGAAAATGGTCAATAACCGTGATTGGATCGGAGCGATGAGCGTCATTGAATTCCTGCGGGATTACGGTAAATTGATTTCGGTTAATTACATGCTTGCCAAAGATTCAGTGGCATCCCGTTTGGAAACAGGTATTTCATTTACGGAGTTTTCTTACACACTGATTCAGGCGATCGATTTTAATCATCTGTATGACAACTACAATTGCCGTGTTCAGATCGGTGGGTCGGATCAATGGGGAAATATCACCTCAGGTCTGGAAGTTATCCGCAAAACCCATGATGAAGAAGCGAAAGCTTTCGGTATTACGATTCCGCTGGTAACAAAAGCGGACGGGACGAAATTCGGCAAATCTGCAGGCGGTTCTGTCTGGCTGGATGCGAAGAAAACATCTCCTTATGAGTTTTACCAGTTCTGGATCAATACATCTGATGCGGATGTTGTGAAATACCTCAAAATTTTCACGTTTATCAGCCGGGAAGACATTGAATCACTGGAATCGTCAGTAGAAACTGAAGCTCATCTTCGTAAAGCGCAGAAAGTGCTGGCGGAAGAAATGACTAAACTGATCCACGGGGAATCCGCTTTGGATGATGCACTTCGCATTACGAAAGCGTTGTTCAGCGGGGACTTGAAAGCATTGTCGGCAAGTGAGATGAAAGCGGCGTTCAAAAATGTCCCTTCCATTGAAATGGAACGGGAGCCAAAATCGATCGTGGACCTCATCGTGGAAGCCGGCATCAGTTCTTCTAAACGTCAGGCAAGGGAAGATGTTACTAATGGCGCCATTTCAGTGAATGGTGAAAAAGTGACGGATCTTGAATATGTCATAGATGAAAAAGATCGGCTCGAGGATGCATTCTCCATTATCCGCCGAGGCAAAAAGAAATACCATATGGTACAATTCAAGGCTTAAGTCCAACTCTGAACGAGATTCGATTCTTCTAGGCGATGCCTCTGCAGGGATTTATTGACAGTGATGTTTAACACTTTGTCCAAGGGGTAACTTTGAAATGTGAGAGATTTTCTATTGACTTACAAATCTAAGGAGGCGTAATAATGTCAAGAGTAGTCGGATCTTATCGTTCAGAAAAAGAAGCAATTGAAGCAATCGAGGATTTAAAAAGAAGAGGACATCGATCGGAAGACATATCTGTCCTTGGTAAAAATGAAGAAGAAACCCGAAATGTAACGGAAGAAACCGGTACGCATGCCGGCGAAGGCGCCGCTACAGGAGCAGTAACCGGCGGTGCACTGGGTGGCCTTGGCGGTGTACTTGCAGGAATTGGGGCACTCGCGATTCCGGGTATTGGACCGATTGTGGCCGCGGGTCCTATCGTAGCAGGCTTGACCGGTGCAGCAGCTGGAGCTGGGATTGGCGGACTGGCAGGTGCTCTGATTGGAATGGGTATTCCTGAAGACGAAGCGAAGGATTATGAAAACCGTTTCAATGAAGGTGAAATTCTCGTGCTTGTGGAGGACGATACCTTAGATATTCCAGATCATAATGACCGCGACCGATTCACAGACAACGATCCGGTAATCGGTGATGAACGTCGAACTGGCGGAATAAGAGGGTCAAGAGACCTTTAAAATAAGTATTCAAATTAAAAGCAACGCCACCGATTTCGGTGGCGTTGCTTTTTGTATTATATAGAAGGAAACTTCAAAATCAGAAGCTTTTGACTTACACACGCTTCAGGAATTCAGGAACTTCCATTGAATTGAATTGATGCGGATGGATAAGCTTGCCAAGCCTGATTGCGCCTTCCAGCAAACGGGGAGAGGGGCGGCAATAAAGTTCTTCCTCCATAATGTGAATTTCTTCTGCTGCTTTCATTTCTTTATAACCGGGTCTTTTACGGACCAGCTCCGGTTTCACTTTATCCGTCATAATCCCGACCCATGCGAGCAGGATATAATCGGGATCACGGGTAACGACATCTTCCCAGTCGGTTTGGACGTTCGCCTGATCTTTATCGTCAAACAGATTGTGTCCACCTGTGATTTCACTGATTTCCGTAAGCCAATTGACGTTTCCTGGAGTGAAAATCGGTTTTGGCCACCATTCCCAGTAAAGCGAGGGCCGGCTTTCAACAGCTGCAGATCGTGATTTTATCTCATCAATTGCTGCTGTATAAGCAGCGTATGCTGTAATTGCTTCTACACCGCAGGCTTTTCCTACAGTCAAAAGATCCTGTCCGATATCGTCCAGGCTTTGAGGATCCAGAATGATATGGGGAATGTTCCTCTTTTTCAATTCTTCGATATTTTTTTCCATGCCAGGCACACTTAACGATGCCAGCACCAGATCAGGTTCCAGTTTTTCAAGTTCGTCCATACGGATTGAAAGATCGGGCCCGAGTCTCGGCAAGTGGGTGATGGATTCCGGCCAATCCGAGTAATCATCGATGCCGACCAGCATTTTTTCTGCGCCCAAAAAAGCCAGCAACTCTGTGTTGCTTGGACAAATTGATATTAATCTCATTGCTGCACCTCCATTTTCTGCAGTTTATCATAAAGTCAGGATGGCTGAATGGAACAGAAAAACCCTGAACCGGAAGACCGGTTCAGGGTTTGAAATCGTAAGATTAACGTGAGTAGTACTCAACGATCAATTGCTCGTTGATTTCAGCAGACAATTCGCTGCGTTCTGGGTAACGTACAAACGTACCTTCTTTTTTGTCAGCGTCGATTGAAACGTACTCAGGAACAAAGCTGTTCACTTCGATTGCTTCGTTGACGATGTCAAGGTTGTTTGATTTTTCACGGAAAGCGATTGTTTGTCCTGGTTTCACGCTGTATGACGGGATGTCAAGGCGTTTGCCATCAACAAGAATGTGTCCGTGGTTTACCAATTGGCGAGCCTGGCGGCGAGTGCGCGCAAGACCTAAACGGTAAACAACGTTATCAAGGCGAGCTTCAAGCAAGATCATGAAGTTTTCACCGTGTTTACCAGGCATTTTGCCTGATTTGTTGAATAGTGTTTTAAATTGGCGTTCAGTTACACCGAACATGAAGCGCAATTTTTGTTTTTCCTGCAATTGCAAACCATACTCAGAAACTTTTCTGCGTTGGTTAGCACCGTGTTGACCTGGTGCGTAAGGGCGTTTTTCTAATTCTTTACCTGTGCCTGAAAGGGAAATACCCAAACGGCGGGACAGTTTCCATGCTGGACCTGTATAACGAGACATATAAGTCTCCTCCTCTGTTGTTGGTTTTTAGAGTAAAATAAAAACCAGATGCATTCATGCTGCAAGCCATTTTATAGTCCTGTATCTTCGCTCAGCAGCCAAGAGTTACGCGATACACCTCTATAGACTTGACGCAGGCCTCATTCGAAACCTGTGTTTTACTATAAGGAATAAAATGGACAAGCAGGCACATACAACTGCTGCGATTATTTTACACAAAGCATAGTATAACCGATTTCGTTGCCTAAAGTCAATTGTTAAATAAAACTATAAGAAAGGTGGCTTTCCTTTTTTTAGGTTTCAAGTTAGAATGGAAGTGAGTAATGTAAGCGCTTTCTATTTATGCATAAGGGGTGTAAGAAATGGATAAAACCAGAATGAGTATGGAAACTGCGGTAATTCACAAGGGGTATGACAGCTCAAAACATCACGACAGTTTAGCGACACCGCTTTATCAGACTTCGACATTTTCTTTTGCGACGGCAGAAGAAGGGGAAAATCGTTTCGCGGGCAATACGGATGGCAATATTTACTCGCGGCTCGGAAATCCGACAGTGCGTGTACTGGAAGAAAGGATGGCCGAAATCGAATACGGCGAAGGGGCGCTGGCATTTGGTTCCGGTATGGCATCGGTAAGTGCGATTCTTATTTATCTGACGAAAGCCAATGACCATGTTCTTTGTTCGCGTGGGATCTATGGCTGCACATTCGGGCTGCTTGAAATAATGGAAGAAAAATACGGCATCACCCATGACCTTGTTTCTATGACTACTGAAGGGGAGATCGAAGCTGCTATTAAACCTGAGACGGTTTGCATTTATGTCGAAACGCCGATCAACCCTACTATGGAACTTGTAAATCTGGAAGCGGTTATCAAAGTCGCAAAGAAACATGGCTTGCGTGTGGTAGTGGACAATACTTTCTGCTCGCCTTATTTGCAAAACCCGCTGAAAATGGGTGCTGATTTTGTTCTCCATAGTGCAACCAAATATCTCAATGGCCATGGTGATGTAATCGGAGGAATACTGGTCGGCAAAGACGGCGAAGAAATGCAGCATCTCCGGATGACTGTCCAGAAAGATGTCGGCGGCATCATGTCGCCGTTCGACGCGTGGTTGCTTTTAAGGGGGCTTAAGACGCTGCATGTCCGGATGGACCGCCACATTTCAAACGCTGAAAAGGTTCTGTTTTTCTTGCAGCAGCAGCCTGGCGTCAGTAAGATCTTTTATCCGACCGATGCCAGCCATCCTCAATATGAATTGGCTCAGAAGCAGATGAAAAAAGGCGGAGGCTTGATTTCATTTGAACTGGAGGGCGGCAAGAAAGAAGCGCAGAAGTTCATGAACGCTCTGGGGCTGATTAAAATTGCTGTCAGTCTTGGGGATGCCGAAACGCTGATTCAGCATCCAGCTTCAATGACACATGCGGTGGTACCGGAAACAGTGAGGGAATCCATGGGGATAACGGATTCATTGCTGCGTCTATCAATCGGATTGGAGTCCAGCGACGATATTATCGCTGATCTGGCAGAGGCATTTGAAAAAGTGGCTCCAGAAGCGAAACTGCAGGAAATATAAATAAGTTCACCGCATAAATTAAAAAGGCAGTAAAATTAATAAAGCCAGAAGAGCGTCTCCGATGCTTTTCTGGCTTATTTCGTTGCCTGGAGTAAATCGGAAGAACATTTGGCTGAAAGATTGATTTTATTTTAATGAAAATGTTGATGTAGAAGGAGAATGTGCTATATTAACTATACTAAATTAATCGATTTGAACCTGAAAAATGGAAATACTTTAGAAATGGTAAAGAAATGTGATGTTTTGCCGATAACATATTGAATGAGTCTGTAAAAAATAGAAATACACTGGATGAGGTTATATACATGACATTACATAGGAAATACGACAATTACATAAGTGAAACAGAGAGTTTGAAGTCCAGGTTCACCAGCAGAATCGGAGATGCGATCGGCTGGAGCAATTTAGTGGGAGGCTTCATTTTCGGACTATACATGCTCTTGGATTCGCAAAAAACCTCTTTTCTGGAGTATCCCGTCCCCTTCGGAATGATCATTTTGGGGCTTCTATCGCTGTGGGTCAGTAAACAGCAAGGAAGCGATAAAGTGCGTCCGCATGTTTATCTGCTGAATTACATGCTGTTTCCGCTGATTCTTTTGTACTTCATAGAAGATGCGGCGACAACCATCTGGTCCCTGACTTTCCTCTATCTATTGATGGCGATGGCTTTGCAAAGCCGGCGGATGCTGCTTTACTCTTTCGTTTCATCTATGGTGGGGTTAAGCATCCTGATGATGACGGCTCCGAAACAATTAACGGTTTTATTGGGCATTGAAGATCATATTATCCGGATGATCCTGTTTTCGATTGCCGGCATTATCGGTCTGATTGCCGTCTATTCAGTAAAGGACAAAGAAAAACTGTTATACCATTACATTCATAAAGCGGAAGAAACCGCCTATCTCGATCCGTTCCTGAAAATACCGAATCGTTTCGACTTTAATTTATATGTCGATCACGAATTAAAAGAATCCCAGCTTTTACTTTGGAAACTGGAATTAAATCAATTTCAGTCGGTATATGATGTTCTTGGACATCAACGGACGGATGAATTGCTGTTGATGGTGAAACAAAGGCTTGAAAGAAAAATGGCCGATGGTACGTATTTGGCGAAAGGGGAAGGCAGCACATTTCTTGGTGCTACTCCAAACTTCGAAGCTGACGAACTGGATTCAAACTTAAAGGAAATTCTGCGTTACCTGACTGCACCGTATGACCTGTTCGGCCATGATTATCAGTTGAATTTCAATATTGGTGCTGCACTATCAGGGCCTGATGGAGACTCCAGCGACGAACTGATGCGCCATGCGCAATTTGCGCTGGACCAGGCAAAGCTTGATGGCATAAACCAAATCGTGTTTTCTTCTGATAAATTAAAAAGCAGCACAATGAACCAGGTACAGATATCAGAAGCTCTTTATCAGGCGAATCTGGATTCTGAGTTTCACGTGGTGTACCAGCCGCAAATTGAATTGAAGACCAACCAGATTATAGGAGTGGAAGCTTTGATCCGCTGGAATCATCCCCAAATGGGTATGATTTCTCCGGGTATATTCATTGAAATTGCCGAAAAGAATGGTTTCATCGTGCCGCTGGGCAAATGGATTCTTGAAAAAGCATGCTGGGAAGTTCAGATGCTGTCTGATTCCATTGGACGTCCATTGAAACTGGCCGTAAACGTGTCATTCATACAAATTCGCCAGGATGGATTCGTGGAAGAAGTATTGCAAATCCTGAAAAAGATCGGCTTCCAGCCGGATCGCCTGGAAATTGAACTGACCGAACGATCTTTATTCGAGAATCGGCCGGAAGATCTGGCTAAAATCGATGCGCTGCGGGCAAAAGGCATCCGCATTGCAATTGACGACTTCGGCACCGGTTACTCATCATTCGGCATTCTGGCAAAAGTTCAAGTGGATAAAATCAAGGTTCCACGCGATTTCATAGAAAATGTCGACAGCAATCAAAACAGCCAGCGAATCGTTACGACGATCGCATCGATGGCAGACCGCTTCCAATTAACCTGCCTGGCGGAAGGGATTGAACGTTTAGAAGAAAGCAATTTTCTTCACCAGCTGATCTGCCAGGAAGTTCAAGGCTATTATTATGCGAAACCGGCCGTGATCAACCAAGTGGAGAAATGGCTGGCGATGCCTCGCGAAACGATTATCAGCACAATAGCTGCCAGCCGCAATGAATCTGTCGCGGAATAGAAAAAGCCGGAAATCCTGAATGGATTTCCGGCTTAATTTTTTATAGGTGGCTCATCAGAATTTCGGTGAAAGCTTCCAGGCCATCCTGGTCTTCTTGTGTAAAACGGCTAAGTTCGGGGCTGTCGATATCGAGAACTCCGATCACTTCGCCATCTTTGACCAACGGAATGACGATTTCCGAACGGGATGCGGCATCACACGCGATGTGGCCAGGGAATTGATGGACGTCTTCGACGAGCATCGTCTTTTTCTCGGCAACAGCCGTACCGCATACGCCTCGTCCGACTTGAATGCGTACGCATGCCGGAAGACCTTGGAACGGCCCAAGAACCAGTTCGCCCTCTTCCATTAAATAGAAGCCTGCCCAATTGGTGCGTTCAAGAAATTGGTTGAGCAAAGCGGCCGCGTTGCTTAGATTGGCGATTCTGTTCGTTTCGCCTGTAAGAAGCGCATCCAGCTGCTTGCCGAGCATTGAATATTGTTCAGTGCGTGTTCCGCTGTAATCTGTTTGAGTAAACATGGGGACCCTCATTTCATAATATGGTGGATTTATTATAGAGTTTTTCGTAATGCTTATGCAAGCCTGCGACACTATGGGCATCAGAACCGTAGACCAGAGGAATTCCCAATGATTCCGCGTAGGGAAGATAATTCTGAGGCGGATAGGATTCCTGGCAGCCTGGTTTTGAAAAACCTGCGCTGTTCAAATCAATTTCATATCCAGCTGCGGCGATGTGACGGAACAATTTTTTAATGCGATTGCTGTCATCTATCTTTTTACCGTGATCTAGCTGGAATTTGTGTATCAATGTCGGGTGTCCGATTCGAGTCGGCTTGTACAATCCCAAATCTGCTGAAATCGATAGTTCCACTGCATCGTAGTACAAATCATATAAAGCGGAAGTTGAGCCCGCAATCTGAGCGGCATCCGTAAAGGCCTCTTTACTGAAATCAATGCAGATATATTTATCCGCAAGCTTCAAGAAATGGACAGAAAGGATCGAATCGTCAAGCATCGGACCGAATTCATCGAAGAAGATTCTGGTTTCATCTTCGTAGCCTTCGATGTAATCGACTTCTAGGCCTGTGCGGATTTTGATGTCCTTTTTATATTGGTCCTTCACTTTGTTGACGGCTTCCAGATAGGCGGATAATGTTGCCAAATCCATCCCGCTGTCCTTATCAGGAGTAGTGTCTTCAAAAGAAGAGGGGAGGGGAGCGTGTTCTGTAAAACTGATATCTGTAAATCCGGACGCAAGAGCCTTTTCGACATAGGCGGTTAAAGCGTCTTTAGTGCCGTGAGGGCAATAAGGCGAATGGATGTGCGCATCTCTTTTCATGGATCGACCTGCTTTCAATTAAAATGAAAAAAATTCTCTTTTTTATTTGATTTTCGCGAACACAAGCGTAAATTACATGTTAAAATAGAAGAATCTAGATATTTTAATTACATAGAGCTGGAAATGTGATTTTGAACAGGGGGCTATATGACTTATGGTGAAGTATATCATCATTGCGGTCATCATTCTATTAGCGGTAATTATCGTCGGCTTTATGTTTCGAAAGAAGCATCACGCGGAAATTGAACGCTTGGAACAGTTAAAACTGCAAATACAAAATAAACCGATATTGGAAGAACTGACAAAAGTGAAGCAACTCAACATGAACGGCCAGACGGAGGAAATGTTTGAACGCTGGCGCGCGACATGGACTGAAGTGATGGATGTACATATCCCGCAAATTGATGGCATGCTTTTCGATGCGGAAGATGCTGTCGACCGCTTTAAATTCGGCAAGGCGACTGTATCCGAAAACAAAGCGGAGGAAAAAATCGACCAGGTCGACCGCCAGATGAATGAAATTCTCATTGAACTGGAAGAACTGATCGGCAGTGATGAAAAGAATCGCAGTGAAATGGATCTTCTCAGAGACCAATACAGACAAGCGAGAAAAAGCCTGCTGGCTCACCAGCATTCCTATGGTGCCGCTGCCGGACCACTTGAGAAGAAGCTGGAAACGTTCACTCCATTATTCGAGGAATATGATCAATTGACCGCCTCAGGCAATTACTTGAAAGCACGTGAGATTGTCATCAATTTATCTGGTGAAGGAAAGAACATTTTCCGGCTGATTGAAGTCATCCCGCCGCTGCTTGCTGATATCCAGTCCAAAATTCCTTCCTATATACATGAGCTGCGCAGCGGAATCCGGGAAATGGAATCGCAAGGCTATTACCTGGAGCATCTGGAGATTGCTAAACAGCTGGATGGAATGGAAAAGGAACTGGAGGCTGCAAAAGAACAGGTGATCAATTTGAATATTGAAGAACCGAAGGATGCAGTTGAAGAAATGAAAGAAAAAGTGGATTCTTTCTATGAACTTCTTGAAAACGAAGTCGAATCCAAACACTATGTCGATCAGCATAAAAATGATACTGCAGGGTCACTTGAGAAAGTGACACTGGAAACACGTGAAATGTCCGACGAATGTGCGGTTGTGCAACAAAGCTATAAGATCTCTGAAAATGACGCGAAAATCCCTAAAACCTGTTTAGAAGCCCTTGAAGAATTGCAGAAACGTTTCGACTTGCTCGAATCCCGGACGAACGAAGACCAATCTGCATATTCCAGCCTTCAGCAGGAATTGAGTGAAATTCGTTCGGAACTTGAGGGCTTGAATTCGACTCAAGGCACTTTCTCTGAATCCCTGAAGAGCCTGCGTACGGATGAACATAAAGCCCGCGCAAGACTCGAAGTCCTGAAGCGGAAATTGCAGGAAACGGACAGAATGCTTCACAAGGCCAACACGCCGGGAATCCCGGAGGAGATGGATGTCAGACTTGAAGAAGCGGAAGAAAACTTGTTCGTTGCAATGCAAGGCCTGCAGGAAGTTCCGTTGAATATGAAATTGGTTGACAATTATTTGGTGAAAGCTGAAAGGTCCATTGAAGAAGTCGAGGAAAAAGCGGTTGAAATGGTTGAGAATGTCCAATTGATCGAACGGATCATCCAGTACGGAAACCGTTACCGCAAAACAAATCCTCAGATGAACCAGAAATTGATGGAAGCTGAAGAATCTTTCCGTCAGCTCCGCTACACAAAGGCACTTGAAGAAGCTGCGACCGCAGTCGAAAACTTTGAGCCTGGATCCATGAAGCGGATTGAAGTGCTTGGCAAGGAAAGCGCTTGGAGAGTTTAGTAAGAAAAGCGACGGCACCCGTTTAGCTCTGACAAGCATAAGGCGAATCAGCGTAGTGGCTTTAGTCACGCAGCTGATTTGGCTTATGACTCGAAGAGCTGGGTCGCCGGAGTCTGGACACAGAAAAGCGGAAACGGCCGCACAGCTCCGACAAGCGTAAGACGATTTGGCGAAGCGGCATGTTTTCAGCCGCACAGCCAAAGTGGCTTACGACTCGAGGAGTTGGCCGTTGGAGTCTGGACACAGAAAAGCGGAAACGGCCGCTCAGCTCCATTAAGCTCAGAAACAGTTCAAACAAAAAAATTAAAACCACCAGCCCCCGAGCTGGTGGTTTTCTTTTCGGAGGTAGTCAATTGATTTATTTGGATAATAGTGCCACAACACAGCCCCATAAAGAAGTCCTGGAAACTTTCGTGAAAGCCAGTGAACAATATTATGGAAATCCTGCATCTCTTCATAAAATAGGGAACGATGCTGAAAACCTTCTCGAATCAGCGCGTAAACAAATCACGCAAATCTTGAATATGGAGCATGCAGTTTTCACTTCAGGAGGCACAGAGTCGAATAATCTTGCCATTCTGGGTACCGCCGCGGCTTATGCTCATCGCGGACGCCATATCATTTCATCGAATATTGAACATGCTTCTGTATTGAAGCCCTTGGAAGAACTTGAAAAGCGTGGTTTTGAAATTACACGGCTTACCGTCAATAAATCCGGCCATATCAATTTGGAAGAACTTAAGAATGCCTTGAGGAACGACACGATTCTCGTTACTTTAATGCATATCAATAATGAAATCGGCGTTATCAACCCGATTGCTGATATTAAGAAGCTGTTGAAAGGAACTCGGACTTTCCTGCATACAGATGCGGTTCAAAGCGTCGGAAAGGTTCCACTGGATAAAGAGGATATGCCGAATCTATTAAGCTTTTCGGCACATAAATTACATGGGCTGAAAGGCAGCGGAATTCTGGCGTTCAATGATGTTCAGCCAGCAGCGATCCTTTACGGCGGCGGACAGGAATTCGGCTATAGAAGCGGAACTGTCCCGGTACCTCATGCAGCAGCGGCGGCCAAAGCGCTCAGAATTGCTCAGCCGAATCCGCAATTCATGGACTGGAATAAAAGCTTGCGGGAGTTTTTCAGCAGTTTTGATGATATTATGGTCATCAGCCCCGAAAATGCAGCACCGCATATTTTATCTGTCGCCATGAAGGGCGTTAAAGGTGAAATATTGGTTTCAGGTCTGCAGGATGAATCCATCATCGTCTCAACGTCAAGTGCGTGTTCATCGAAAAACAAGAGGACAAGCCATGTGATTGAAGCGCTGGATATTCCGCCTGCTTAT
Organism: Planomicrobium sp. MB-3u-38; assembly: GCF_002836425.1. NCBI lineage: Bacteria > Bacillati > Bacillota > Bacilli > Caryophanales > Caryophanaceae > Planomicrobium > Planomicrobium sp. MB-3u-38. The sequence continues at coordinate 33,252 of NZ_PJBO01000009.1, forward strand.
CGGGACGGCGTCATACGAATAAGTTTTGGCGCATTTACGGATCAGCAGGACATCAGTGATTTTCAGCAGGCATTCAAAAAGGTCCATCGGATAATCAAAGGAGTTTAATGGAAATGAAGACTAAACAAATTCTCGTCAGATATGGCGAGCTCTCAACAAAAGGTAAAAACAGAAGTTCTTTTATCGGACGCCTTCGGGATAATATCCATCACACATTCAATGATCTTGGCAAATTGCAGATCAAAGCTGAACGCGACCGCATGTTCATCAATTCAGACAGTGAAGAGGATATGGAAAAAGTGATTGCAAGATTGCCCAAAGTTTTTGGCATCCAGTCATTCAGTCCCGTCACTGAAACTGAATTATCGCTTGAAGCGATGCAAACAGCCGCGGTTGCATTGATCGGTAAAATGGATATTCAAGGAAAGAGTTTTAAAGTCTCAGTGCGTCGAGCCAATAAAGATTTCGATCTTCAAAAACCGGAGATTCTGCATGGAATCGGCTCTGTTGTGCTGCGGGCTTATCCGGAACTGTCAGTACAAATGAAAAATCCGGACATCGAATTGAAAGTGGAAATACGTGAAAAAGCGGCGTATATGACTGCAGAAGTGATCAAAGGAGCAGGCGGATTGCCGATTGGAGCGGGAGGAAAGGCGCTGCTTATGCTGTCAGGTGGTCTCGACAGTCCGGTAGCGGGTTACCATATGCTGAAAAGGGGAGTCCGTTTGGAGTTGATCCACTTCTTCAGCCCGCCGTTCACAAATGACCGGGCGAAAGAAAAAGTCTTCGATTTGGCTGAAAAGCTGAGTGAATTCGGCTCTTCCGTGAATCTTCATGTTATACCATTTACGAAGCTTCAACAGGAAGTGCATAAACAGGTTCCCGATAACATCACCATGACTTCAACCCGGAGAATGATGATGCGTGTCGCGGATAAAGTATTGGAAGCTACAGATTCAAAAGCCATCATTACAGGTGAAAGCCTTGGGCAAGTGGCGAGCCAGACCTTGGAAAGCTTATATGCAATTAATGCAGTAACCAGCACACCGGTTTTGCGGCCGTTGATTTCGACAGATAAATTGGAAATCATTGATACAGCCATGCGAATTGGAACGCACGATATTTCAATCAGGCCTTACGAAGATTGCTGTACCATTTTCACGCCGGCAAATCCTAAAACGAAACCGAAACTTGAAAAAGTGGAATTCTACGAAGGATTTGTCGCTTTCGATGAATTGATTCAGGAAGCAGTCGATGACCGGGAAATCATCAAATTCCCCAGACCGAAAAAAGATGAATTCGAAGATATTTTGTAAAGGCCGCCTATAGCGGTCTTTTATTTTTGGTTAATTATTTTGAATAATAAAATTATTGCGGTACAATATTAAGGGTAGAAAGCAAATCATTCAAGGGGGTTTCAGCATGAATCGTGAAGCATTGGTAGCGCCAAGAGATTATAATTTAGTGGATGAAATCGAAAAGTTCGCAGATGGCAGCCGGAAGACTGCGCTCATTTGGGAAAATGACAAAGGCGACTCGAAAAGGGTCACTTATGATGAACTGATGTCAGCGGCCAATAAAGCGGCCAATAGTTTCGAGAAGGCAGGTTTGCAAAAAGGTGACGTAGTATTGGTCATGGTACCCAGGCTGATTGAAGCATATATTACATATATCGGAGCGTTGAAAGCGGGGCTGGTCGTCATTCCGAGTTCAGAAATGCTCCGTGCGAAGGATATTTCCTATAGGTTGAATCATAGTGGAGCAAAAGCGGTAGTCGCTTATGAGCCCTTCATGGACCAATTTGGTGATGTACCCGAAATGGAACGGACAGTGAAATTCGTGATCGGCAATTCCGTCAGTTCCTGGATCTCTTTGACGGACGAAATGGAAAGCGCTTCTGAAAAGTATGAAAAAGCCGCAACCCATAACGATGATATGGCTTTTTTGTCTTATACTTCCGGCACTACCGGTAATCCTAAAGGAGCGGTTCACAGCCACGGCTGGGCTTATGCGCATCTTCGGACTTCGGCAGAGCATTGGCTGGGAGCGAAAGAAGGCGATCTGGTTTGGGCTACAGCCAGCCCGGGATGGCAAAAATGGATTTGGAGCCCGTTCCTTGCAACATTGGGAAGCGGCGCTACAGGATACGTATATAACGGAAAGTTTGATCCTGACACATATTTGCGTATTCTTGAAAAACAGAAAATCAACGTCCTTTGCTGTACACCTACAGAGTATCGCCTGATGGCAAAGCAGAAAAACCTTGCCGATTTCGATTTGTCTTCACTTCACAGTGCCGTATCTGCAGGCGAACCATTGAATGCGGAAGTCATAAATGTTTTCAAGGAGCATTTCGGCCTGGAAGTCAGAGATGGCTACGGGCAGACTGAGAACACATTGCTTGTAGGCGTCATGAAAGGGATGGAAATTCGGATCGGTTCGATGGGCAAGCCGACACCGGGCAATAAAGTTGAAATCATCGACGAGTTCGGGAATCCTTGTAAGACAGGAGAAGTCGGTGATATTGCGGTGCATTCTGAGACACCGGCATTATTCAAAGGTTATTTTAATGATGATGAACGGACGAAAATGCAATTCCGTGGCGATTACTACGTTACAGGAGATAAAGCGTCCAAAGACGACGATGGCTATTTCTGGTTTGAAGGGCGGGGCGATGACATCATCATATCTTCCGGCTATACAATCGGGCCTTTCGAAGTGGAGGATGCATTAGTGAAACACGCTGCAGTGCAGGAATGTGCTGTAGTCGGTTCACCGGATGAAGTCCGGGGGACGGTAGTAAAAGCTTTTGTTGTCCTGGTGGAAGGCATTGCCACTTCTGAAGAGCTGATTAAAGAGTTGCAGGATCATGTGAAGGAATTGACGGCTCCTTATAAATATCCGAGATCCATCGAGTTTTTGGAACAGCTGCCTAAAACAGCTTCCGGTAAAATCCGTCGCGTCGAATTGCGCCAAAAGGAAATGAATAAGTAAACGTAAGACAGCCGGAAAATAACCGGCTTTTTTTTTATTGCCTTAGCATGGCTTGAAGCCTATAATTGAATAATATTTCGATATTGAAAATAAATTAAGAATGGTGATAAAGATATATGGCAGATGAGAAAAAAGGAATCATTTATACGATTTTGACTTACGCGATGTGGGGTGTGCTTCCGATCTATTGGAAGCAGCTTGGACATGTTTCAAGCGACGAGATCCTGGCAGCGCGAATTTTTTGGGCTTTCTGGGTGACGGTGGCTTTTATTTTCGTCATCGGCGGCCATAAAAAGCTGTTTGCAGACCTGAAATCCTTATGGAAATCAAAAAAAGCTTTTTTTACATTGATGCTGGCATCGTATTTGATAACGCTGAACTGGTTCCTGTACATATTCGCGGTGACCAATGACCGAATCGTTGAAACGAGTATGGCTTATTATATCAATCCATTGGTATCGATGCTGCTTGGTGTTTTCTTCCTGAAAGAAAAATTGACGCCCGCCATCAAAATCGCATTTGTATTGGCCGCGATCGGCGTTGGCATCCTGACCGTTTCCTATGGCGCCTTTCCTTGGATGGCTTTGGGTATGGCATTCAGTTTCGCGTTTTATGGCCTGATTAAAAAGACCATCAAATTGAATGCACTCCGCGGGCTTGCTCTGGAGACCTTGTTTGTATTGCCGGTGGCAACAGCCTTCTATGTTTACTTATTCGTAATTGACAGAGCGGCATTTACGACAGTGAACATTGAAACGGATGGATTGCTGATTTTGAGCGGAGCTGTCACAGCATTGCCATTGGTGCTTTTTGCTACCGGTGCGCCTTTGATTCCGATGTATATGATCGGTTTCCTTCAGTATATCGCCCCGACGATGATGCTCATAATCGGTGTATTGATGTACGGAGAGGAATTCAACCGGACCAGTTTGATCTCTTTCTCATTCATCTGGGTGGCGCTGATTTTATTCACAGCTTCCAAAATGGCGGAAGCCAGGAAGATCCGGCGTGAAAAAGTATCAAATCCCATCGCTTACAATAAAAAACAATGAAACATTTTCAACGTTAAAGCGTATAGCTAGTAGAGAAATAAAGGAGGAATTTTTATGAATACAAAAAGGTGGATCGCACTGGTTATTGCTGCTGCAGTGCTTGTGATTTCGCTATTGGTCAATTCTGTCTTTGCTATGTTCCAAAGTGATTTTGCCGGCAGTTTTGATGAATTGATGGCGGCGGAGTCCAGTCAGTTTGAAGAAACGGTCATCGAACAGGGCAGCGCAAATTCGCGAATCGCAGTTCTTGAAGTTGACGGAGCCATTCAGGATACAGGAGAAGCTTCACCTTTGTTTGGAGCAGCCGGCTATAATCATGAATTCTTCATGGGTCAACTGGAACAGATCAAAGAAGATGACACCGTCAAGGCAGTCATGCTGAAAATCAATTCACCGGGTGGCGGTGTGGTGGAGTCAGCTGAAATCTATGACAAAATCACGGAAATCCAGGAAGAAACCGGCAAGCCGTTCTATGTTTCAATGGAAGCGATGGCAGCTTCAGGCGGCTACTATATCGCTGCACCAGCCGATAAAATTTATGTAAATAAAGAAACGCTCACAGGTTCGATTGGTGTCATTATGCAAAGTGTAAATTATGGGGAGCTGGCAGAACGTTATGGTGTGGATTTTGTAACGATCAAGTCTGGCCCTTACAAAGACATCATGAGCCCTACCCGCGATATGACTGAAGAAGAACGCGAATTGCTCCAGGAAATGTTGGATGATTCCTACCAAAGCTTCGTGGATATCATCGTTGAAGGCCGTGACATGCCGGAAGATGAAGTCCGCGCTGTGGCCGACGGCCGGATCATGAACGGACGCCAGGCTGTGGAAGCGAATCTTGCTGATGACTTCGGATATGAAGAAGATGTAATTGCAGCGCTGCGGAACGATTTCGAACTGGCGGATGCGGAGGTTTTCAAATACGGCGTGTCCCAAAGCTGGGGTTCTTTGCTTAACGTGAAAGTTCAATCACTGTTCGGAAACGATATCGAAACGCAGATGCTGGCGAAGCTGATGACTGAATACAGCTCACCACGTATGATGTATCTTTACGGTGACAAATAAGGAGGGGCGATCATGTCAGACAATATCAATACTGGAAAAACGGCGAATTCTAATGATGGGATTCATCAACCGGCTCAAAAGCAATATGAAGAAGTGATGTTCTATGAACGAAAGCCAGCCGGTTTTTGGATACGGTTCTGGGCATATCTGATTGACCTTCTTGTTATTTCAGGTGTCACTTCCATCCTGCTGAAACCGGCATTCGCTTTAATCGGTGTTTCAGTGGATTCGACTAATTGGTACGCGGCTTTCACAATATTGTCGGCTCTGCTGTTCTACACGTATTTCGTCTTGATGACAAAGTTTTTCAGTCAAACGGTCGGCAAAATGATTTTTGCAATCAAAGTGGTATCGTTGAAAAAAGATTCACTCGATTGGGGGACTTTGCTGTTCCGCGAATGGATCGGCCGGTTAATTTCGGTGACCATCCTGCCGCTTTATTTCATCGTAGGATTCACACCGCTGAAACAGGGAGTCCATGACTTTTTTGCTGATACGACAGTGGTGCATGAACAATCCTACCGGAAGCGTAAAATGATGCAGAAGGTCCGGGATAATGGGTCTGGGTTGCAAGAAGAGAGCGCCTTTTAGTATGATGAAAGTAATCTGAAAGGGAGGCGTTTGAATGGTACAAGTTACATTTAAGGAAAATCCTGTTACCTTACCAAACAAAGAAGTCAAAGTTGGAGACGAAATCCCGAATTTCACAGTGCTCGATAATGATTTGAATCCGGTGACTGCCCAGGATACAGCTGGCAAAGTCAGACTTTTCACCGTATCCCCATCCTTGGACACCAGTGTTTGTTCAGATCAGGCGAAACGCTTCAGCGAGGAAGCATCATCGTTGGGAGATGGCGTTGCAGTCTATTATGTAACCTGTGATTTGCCATTCGCACAAAAACGATGGACTGAAGTTAATGAAGTCAAGAATCTCACTACACTTTCGGATCACCGCGATCTGTCGTTTGGTGAAGCATTCGGTGTCACAATGCAGGAATTGCGATTGCTGGCACGCTCCATATTTGTTGTGGATGAAAATGATAAAGTGACTTATGTGGAATATGTTCCTGAGGGAACGAATCATCCGGATTATGATAAAGCGATTGAGGCTGTAAAAGAGCTGACAAAATAATACTTGGAACCCACTCATTTGAGTGGGTTTCCTTATTGAGGACGGAGAACTAATGAATTCAGCAATGGAAAATGTATTTAATTTTATCGATGAGCAAACTTCTGAAATCCAGAAGGAGCAGGAGAATTCCTATCTGGAAAGCCTGCTGATCACAACTGAAAAATGGCTGGACGGAAATATACAGCCCAATGAAGAAGCAACTAAGGAAGATATTCGCAAAGCGATTCAGCTGGCTGTGCTGAAAGGCATGAAAGAACACATCCAGCCTCATCATCAGATGACACCGGATGCACTGGGGTTGCTGATGGGTTATCTTGTGGAATTGTTCGTGAAGAAAGACCAGGCGACCATTTTAGACCCAGCTGTTGGAACTGGCAACTTAATCTTCACTATCATGAATTATCTGGATGGTAAATTGACGGGTGCCGGAGTGGAAATTGACGACCTGCTCATCAAGCTTGCATCGAATACGGGCAATCTTGTTCAGCAGCCGGTGACGCTCTATTTGCAGGATGCTTTGCAGCCTTTGATGATTGATCCGGTGGATGCAGTGGTATCGGATTTGCCTGTCGGATATTATCCAAATGATGAGAACGCGGCAACTTATGAACTGAAAGCGGAGGAAGGAATGTCTTATGCACATCACCTCTTCATCGAACAATCCCTGAAACATACAGCTGATGGGGGATATCTGTTCTTTATCGTACCGAAGGCTTTGTTTGAATCACCTATGGCAGGTCAGCTGCATAATTATCTGAAGAAGACGGCTGACATCCAAGCAGTGATGGAATTGCCGGATACGCTTTTTAAAAATTCCTCTCATGCAAAAGGGATTCTTATCCTGCAGAAGAAAAAAGAAGGTATCAAAGCTCCGAGAGAAGTCTTATTGGCGAGAGTCCCGAACATGTCGAAACCGGATTCAATGGCAAAATTCTTTACACAAGTAAATAATTGGTTCAAAGAAAATAAAGGTTGAAATAAAAGGAATATGCTATACTAAAAGCAGCAGAACTATTGCATCAGTCCAATTGAAAAGAGGGATGACACGTGAGTGAGTCCAATGAAACACCGAAAAAAGTGAGCTTGCAGGAAGCAGTAAAACGCCAGCTTGAAGCCAAGAAAAATCAGGCTTCAGGTAAAAAAGGGAGCGGCAACGCATCTTTGGAAACGAAAAAGATGAAGAGCCAGCAAACAAAGAAAGTCAACAATACACGCCGTAAGATGGGAGTTTAAGGAAGAAAAGCGATAGCGCCCGTTAAGCTCTGAAAGGCATAAGACGGATCAGCAGAGTGGCGTTACTTGCCACGGCAGCTGAGATGGCTTATGACCCGAAGAGCTGGGCCGTTGGAGTCTGGACAAAGAAAAGCGGAAACGGCCGTTAAGCTCCGACAAGCGTAAGGAGCTCTGGCTTAGCGGCGTGTTTTCAGCCGCCTAGCCAGAGAGACTTACGACTCGAGGAGTTGGCCGTTGGAGTCTGGACAACTGAACCCCCAAACACATAAGCCATCCTAAAAAAGCGGACCTCACCGGGTTCGCTTTTTTTATTTTTATGCGCTTTTTTCACTTCTATATTAAAGGGTTAAGCAGAGTTTTATAGAATTATTCTTTAAGAGACAATATACCAATCACCATTCGAAGGAGTGGAAACCATGTACCGATCGATTTTGATAGCTGCAGATGGCTCTGAAAATTCATTTCGGGCTGCCAAAGAAGCGGTAAAATTGGCCTCGTTGGTGAAAGGGGCAGAAGTTACGATAATATATGTCATCGATCACAATGAAGCAGGCAACGAAGAAATCCATCGTCATGCTTCAGCTGAAATTGAAATGTTCCGCCAGAAGAAGATCCTGCCGATTATAGAACTGCTTGAGAAGGAAATGGTTTTTCATAAAGTGGAAATGATTTATGGAGTCCCCGTACATGTAATTGCTGAGTATGCGAATGACAGGAATTTTGATATTTTGATCATGGGGAAAAGAGGATTGAATCCGATGCAGGAAATGGTGCTCGGCAGCGTCAGCCGTTCAGTCCTGAATAAAGTTGATATGCCGGTGCTGATTGTAAAATAAACCGCAGATCCTATAAGATGAAGGAGTGTTCCTGAATGATGTGGATGTTAATAGTTGTAATTGCGTATATACCGATTTTTTATAAGATTCATCACCGGATAGGCCAGTTGGAAGACGAGATTGCTCAATTGAAGGAAGAAATGGATTGATCCCAGCTTAAACAATAGTGAAAAGGGTGTGAACGACAAAAGACTTAAGTTTCCAATGCAGATATAAAGGATATAGAGAAAGGACGGGATTTATCCGTCCTTTTTCCTGTTTAATGAAGGATTTACTCCTTATTTAGGGTTAGCATTTCTATTTTCCTGTTTGAAAATGCTATAATTACTGATTGTGATGGATATTTAAGTGACAGAGGGAATGCCTATGAATAATGAAGGCATCCCGGAATGTGATAGACTAGGACTATAATAAATTAAAAGAGAGCTGATAAACTTGACTGCAAATAAGAGAGAACCCGAATTTTTACCGGTGCTTCTAGGTTCTGATATGAACGCATATGGAATGGCCCGGTCTTTTTACGAAGCATACGGCATTAAGCCGCTTGTTTTGGGAAGGTCAAATCTTTCTGCAACCCAGCACAGTGACATTCTGACTTTGCGGGTGATTGAAAACTTGAATGAAGAAGAAACTTTCCTTCCTTCGGTATTGGACATCGCAGAAGAATTCAAAGGGAGAAAGCTATTGCTGCTTGCCTGCGGAGATGATTACGCGAAACTCATCATTCGCAATAAGGATAAGCTGACGCCTTATTTTGCGGTTCCATATATTGATGAAAAACTGATGGATCGTCTGGTCCTTAAAGAAAATTTTTATGATATTTGTGAGCAGTATGGCTTCAGCTATCCACGTACAGACCTTTGCACATATGAGAATTATAAAGAGTTTACACCTAACTTTTCTTATCCGATCATCATCAAGGCATCCAATTCAGTCGCTTACTGGAATTGTTCATTCCCGGGCAAAAAGAAGGTTTTTGTCGCACATGATAAAGCGGAAAAAAATGCAATTCTGGATGCCATCTACAATTCTTCCTATAAAGATAATCTGACTATCCAGGAGTTCATACCGGGTGACGATTCTTTCATGCGGGTTTTGAATGCTTATGTCGGAAAAGATGGTAAAGTTAAACTGATGGCATTGGGAAATCCGATTCTTGAAGAGCATTCACCGGAAGGAATCGGCAGTTATGCTGCAATCATTAATACATTCGATCAGAAATTGATGGATAAAGTCCGCTTTTTCCTGGAAGATATCGGTTATACCGGATTTGCCAATTTCGATATGAAGTATGATGCGCGTGATGACTCTTACAAATTATTTGAAATCAACCTGCGTAATGGACGCAGCAGTTATTATGTCACTGCAAGCGGACACAATCTTATGAAGTACGTTGCGGATGATCATATTTTCAATAAACCGCAGAAATTGGTTTACGCCAAAAACAAGCATCTGTGGCTGATCATCCCTAAAAAAGTCCTTTTCAAATACGCGCAGAATGCGGTTTTAAAAAATGAGGCAAAACGTCTGATCAAAGAAGGAAAAGTAACGAATTCCTTGTTCTACAAAAAAGATTTCAATACAAAACGCTGGATCAAATTGACATTGAATAATTTAAACTATCATCGGAAATATAAAAAATACTTCAATAATAAAGGTCTGTCATAAGTTATGGAAAAAAAAACACTGGGCATCGTCGGCGGGGTAGGGCCGCTTGCAACTATGTTCATAGGCGAAATGATCGTGCGCCGGACAAAGGCTGCAAAAGATCAGGATCATGTCAACTCCATTATTACGAATAATACGCGTATTCCTGATCGGACAGCTTTCATCATGGGGCGCTCCGATGATAATCCTGTTCCTGTCATGATTGACGACATGGCAAAACTATCATCAATCGGTGCTGAAATCATCATTATTCCTTGCAATACGGCTCACACATTTTACGATGAGCTCCAAATGGGCTCTCCGGTTCCGGTTATCCATATGATCCGGGAAACAATGAAGCGCGCAGCTCAGCAAGGCGCTGTAAAAGTAGGTGTTCTTGCCACCACCGGAACAGTTACATCCAAAGTCTATCAGCAAGCGGCAAACGAATATGGACTGGAACCTGTTTTACCGAGTCCGGAAATACAGGAAAAAGTCATGTCAATCATTTACGATAATGTTAAAGCGGGAAAAAATGCTGATAAAGATACATGGAGCGAAATCGTCAATCATATGGAAAATCAGGGATGCGATCGAGTGGTGCTAGGCTGTACTGAACTTTCCATTGTTAAAAAGGAAATTAACCTGCCCGATTTCTATCTTGATTCACTGATTGTATTGGCAGAAACGGCTATCTTATCATGCGGCTATGAGCTAGCTGAATAAACGACAGAAAAAACCCTTTTCCATCACTGGAGAGGGGTTTTAGCTTGTTGTGAAAAGTATATGTAAGCAATCGATATTGCGCAAAACAGCTCGCTTTCCTGGGGGCTTGTACTGAGCTAACTCGGTCTCGTTTCACTTCGCCCGAGTGGATCTCAGCACTTCGCTAGAACCGGAGTTGAGTTTCAACTCCGGTTCTTCTCCCCTGGGAGTCTCGCTGTTTTGCTCCATATCTCTGAATCGCTTCGCTAGCTTCGAGACATTAAAAGATATGCAGCGAAATGATCGAGCGAAATGATCGAATAAGATGATGTTTTTGAAAAACAGAAAAACCCTCTTCCAACACTGGAAAAGGGTTTTTCGTGCTTGCCGTTTAAGCTGTTGGATTTTGTGATTGGTCTGCTCTGCCTTGCAAATCAGACGGGGCATCATCGGTACGGACTACGAGTACATCACAACTCGCTGAACGCACGATATGTTCGGATACACTGCCGATCAGGAATCGTTCGACTGCGTTGAGACCGGTTGCTCCACAGATAATCAGATCAGCATGCACTTTTTTCGAAAGATCTCGTGAAATCATAGTTTTAGGTGAACCGTAGTCCACTACGATGTTCACGTTTTGTACTCCTGCCGCCATTGCTTCCTTTTTATAATCGGCCAAGAGGTCCTCTGCGAATTTCTGTGCTCTGTCAGCGATGGAACGGTCATAGGCTTCGATTGCCGCAAATGATCGGGTATCGATGATGTTGACCAGGTTCAATGTCGCGTTATTGCGTGTTGCAATGCCCACTGATTTTTTGAAAGCCCACTCAGCTTCCTTAGAGCCATCCACTGCCACAAGAATTTGTTCATATTTTAATGTCATGATTGCATTCCTCCTGTTCTATTTATGAAATTCGATACAAGCAGTACCAGCTCCTTCTTTTTCTTGAAAAAAACGCTTAAAACCTGTGTCCAAAATATGGATAAAATTAGAATGCCTGATTAAAGTTATATCGAAATAGAATAAAATTAAAGGTTAATTTGAATATTACATAATAATCCAGAAAAATATAGCTCGGATAAAGGGATAAAATAAAAGATTTTCAAATCGGTAAATAAAGTTGGGCAAAGTCTAATAATATCTGATAGAATGGATTTGCTTTGAAGTAAAAAATTTCTAATCTATATTTCCTATTAAAGATTAATGGAGGGTTTCACCATGCGTATTGGAGTTCCAACAGAAGTGAAAAATAACGAGAACAGAGTAGCAATGACACCATCGGGCGTTGTCAATCTCTCATTGTATGGGCATGAAGTGTTCATTCAGGCTGGAGCAGGTCTTGGCTCCGGGTTTACGGATGAAGACTATAGTTCTGCAGGAGCCAGCATTGTCGCGACAGCAGAAGAAGCATGGAACCAGGAAATGATCATGAAGGTGAAAGAGCCGACAGCATCTGAATATGGCTATTTCCGCGAGGGAATGATCCTGTTCACGTACTTGCATCTTGCGCCTGAACCGGAATTGACGAAAGCTATGCTGGATTCGAAAGTCATCGGAATCGCTTATGAAACTGTGCAGCTGCCGAATAATTCATTGCCGTTATTAACGCCGATGAGTGAAGTCGCAGGTAAGATGTCAACTCAGATCGGTGCTCAATTTCTGGAAAAAATCCATGGCGGTGGGGGAATCCTTCTAGGCGGAATCCCGGGAGTTTCACGCGGCAAAGTTACAGTAATCGGAGGCGGTGTAGCAGGAACGAATGCTGCCAAAGTAGCGGTAGGAATGGGTGCCAACGTAACGATCCTTGACTTGAATCCGGATCGTCTCCGTCAATTGGACGACTTGTTCGGACAGGATGTACAGACGATGATTTCAAATCCATTGAATATTGCGGATGCTGTTGAGAAAGCGGATCTTGTAATCGGTGCTGTGTTGATTCCAGGTGCAAAAGCTCCTAAATTGGTTACAGAAGATATGATCAAGTCGATGAAACCGGGCTCGGTTGTGGTCGATATTGCAATTGATCAAGGCGGTATTTTCGAAACGAGTGACCGCATCACGACTCACGACCAACCGACATACATCAAGCATGATGTGGTGCATTACGCAGTTGCGAACATGCCTGGTGCGGTTCCGCGTACTTCCACAATCGGCTTGACAAACGTTACTGTTCCTTACGCAGTACAAATTGCCAACAAAGGTTATAAACAGGCTATCCTTGAAAACGAAGCTTTGAAAAAAGGTGTAAATACGCTTAATGGATATGTGACATATAAAGCGGTTGCCGATGATCAGGGTGTCGAATACAAATCAGTCGAAGACCTGTTGGCTTAATAGAATAGATGCTTGCAACTGTAATGCAGTCTGCATGAAAATGAAAAGCTGCGCCGGATAAAATTCCGGCGCAGCTCTTTTTTAGTTATTGATGATTTGAAGTTCTTTCGGATATTTCGTCAACACTTCGACACCATCTTCGGTAACAGCAAGATCGTCTTCGATTCTGACACCCACTTTGCCGGGTACATAAATGCCGGGTTCAATTGTGAAGACCATGCCGGCTTCCATTTTCATATCATTCGAGCCATGGAGTGAAGGGAACTCGTGGACAGAAATGCCGAGTCCGTGGCCAAGGCGGTGAGTGAAGTATTCACCGTATCCCGCTTCCTCGATAACACCGCGTGAAATGCCGTCCAGTTCAGCTGCTGTAACACCTGGTTTGACGGCGTTCAAGGCAGCCAGTTCGGCTTCCAGCACTATGTCATAGACTTTTTTCTGTTCTTCGCCTGGTTCACCCAAAGCCAGCGTGCGGGTGATATCTGAACAATACCCCTTGTGGACGACCCCCAGGTCAAACAGGACAAGGTCACCTTTTTGCAGTTTGCGGTCGCCTGTCTTGCCATGCGGAGAAGCAGCATGGTCTCCGGTCAATACAGTGGTATCGAACGACATATGTGTGACTCCGCGTTTTTTTAATGCAAGTTCGATTTCAGTCATGACTTCGATTTCAGTAATGCCTTCTTTGATTGTTTTCGCAGCCACTTCAATTGCATAATCGGCCAACTCCGCTGCTTCGCGAAGTATTTCCATTTCAGCAGCATCTTTGATGACGCGCATAGCACTTGTTTTTTCATCGATCCCAACGATGGTCGGGGAATTGAAAAACTCATTGATTGCATCATACCGCTCTACAATCATATGGGTTTTTTCGATTGCCAGTGCAGATATGGAGGAAATTGTTTCACTTGCTGTCCGGTACAGGACCTCCATTGCGTTATCTGTATCCGTATGTCCGACGACCTTGCCGTTCCATCCAGCACTTTTGGCATCCGGAATCTCCATTTGGGGACAGATCAGAAAAGGTTCGGAATCACTGAAAATCATGACCCCTAGAAGCCGTTCGTGCGGATTGCTCTTGAATCCCGTGAAGTAAAACACGTTATCCGGGTTAGTGATGAATGCTGCATCGATACTGTTCTCTTTCAGGTAATTCTGCAGATTACTGATTTTATTCATAGGTAAATTCCTCCTCTATATGTGTAGCATAACAAAGATGAGGGTATAAGACAGCTAGAAACTGAACGCATACTTAAATGGAGGGATAACATGAAAATTTCTTATCACGGACATTCAGTCGTCAAAATCATGACCGGAGGAAAAACGATTTTAATCGATCCATTCATCGATGGCAATAAGCTTTGCGACCTGAATTCCAGCAAAGAAAAGCCGGATATGATTTTACTTACACATGCGCATAACGATCATGTGGGTGATACAGTGGATATTGCCAAAGAAAATGACTGCACGGTTGTGGCGCCGGTCGAGCTGGCGAATTATCTTGGAACATTCGGATTTGAAACGATCGGCATGAATTTGGGCGGTGCAAAGGAATTCGATTTTGGAACCGTCAAATACACGAAAGCGTTCCACAGTTCTTCATATACGACAGAAGACGGAGATGTCATTTATGGCGGCATGCCTGCAGGAATTCTTTTCAAAGCGGAAGGAAAGACGATTTACCATGCAGGCGATACCGATTTGTTCGGAGACATGGAGCTGATCGGCAAACGCAATGACATTGATGTCGCGTTCCTGCCGATCGGCGATTTCTTTACGATGGGCCCTGAAGATGCGGCATATGCGGCAGAACTTTTGAAAGCGAAAACAGTAGTTCCCATCCATTACAATACATTCCCGCCGATTAAGCAGGACCCTGAAAAATTCAAGGAGTTGGTCAAAGGCTCTGAAGTGAAGGTTATGAAAGCTGGCGACCAGTTCGAAATTTAAACGCAGAACCCCCGAGGAGCAATCATTCTTCGGGGGTTTCTGTATTAGGAAATATGGTACACTAAAAGCATCAGGAAAGCAGAAAGAATGGGTGAAATCATGGCGACGAAACATGAACAGATACTTGATTATATTGAAACGCTGGAAGTCGGGGAAAAAATATCCGTCCGCAGGATCGCTAAGGAATTGCAGGTCAGTGAAGGCACAGCTTACCGCGCAATAAAAGAAGCTGAAAACAAACGGCTAGTTTCCACAATTGAGCGTGTCGGCACCATCCGCATTGAACGGAAAAAGAAAGAGAACATTGAGCGGCTGACGTATGCCGAAATCGTCAATATCGTTGACGGACAAGTGCTGGGGGGCCGGACCGGCTTGCATAAGTCATTGACTAAATTCGTCATAGGCGCGATGCAGCTCGAAGACATGATGCGTTATACGGAAGCCGGCAACCTGCTGATCGTCGGCAATCGCCTTAAAGCCCATGAATATGCGCTTCAGGCTGGTGCCGCTGTATTAGTGACCGGAGGCTTTGATGCTTCGGATACAGTCAAGAAACTGGCGGATGAATATGAATTGCCGGTCATTTCGACCAGCTATGATACGTTTACCGTTGCTACGATGATCAACAGGGCCATCTATGACCAACTGATCAAAAAAGAGATACTTTTAATAGAGGATATATTGATTCCTCTTGAGAATACCCATTACCTTCATCATCATGATCCAATCAGCCGTTACCGTGAATTGAACAAGGAAACCACGCACGGCGGATTTCCGGTAGTCGATGATACAGGAAGGATAATCGGGATATTGACGTCTCGTGATATTATCGGTTTTACGGACGAGGACAGCGTAGAGAAAGCAATGACGAAAGATCCCATTACAGTCACGCTGCAAACAAGTGTAGCATCGGCGGGACACCGGATGATATGGGAAGGGATTGATCTGCTGCCGGTCATCGATGACCAAGGCAAATTATGTGGGGTCATCAGCCGACAGGATGTATTGAAAGCCATTCAGACAGCGCAGCGGCAACCGCAGCAAGGTGAAACGATAGACGATCTCATCATCAGCCAGCTGCAGATGAAGCCTCATGAAAAGCTTTCATTGGAATTCCGGGTAACGCCTCAAATGACCAATTCGTATGGTTCAATATCCTATGGTGCTTACACCACTATACTGTCTGAAGCCGCAACGAGCGCATTGAAGACGAAAAATCGTAAGGACAGTGTGCTTGAAAATATGACGGTCTATTTCCTGAAACCGGTTCAGCTGGATTCCCTTATTTACATCAAACCTGCGATTTTGGATATCAGCCGTAAATCGGCTAAAGTGGATATCGAAGTGTCGTTTGAAGGGGAGATTGTCGGGAAAGCGATGCTGACTTTCCAACTGCTGGACCGTTAGAGAAATAAAAAACCCCCTCACTTAGAGGGGAATTTGCTATTCGTTCAGCCGTGCTTCTTCAGCGACGAATTTATGATAATGTCTTGCCGCTTTGTAATTATGGATGCAAAATGCCAGTCCCAGAATGATAAAAATACCGGCAACTATATAGGTGAGCGGGGTCTGAAAGACAATCAGCAGATCAATACCCAAAAACACTCCGAAACTTCCTAGAAAGAAAGCTGCTGTGGAAGCATACCACTTTTTACGGATTGGCAATGTTGCTCGAAATTGCTTTGTTTTATAATAGAAATAGAACACAATTGAAAAAATCATTAAAAATATAAAAATTAGCATAAGGACCTCCTGTATTCCGAAACTTTCTTCTATTGTACTGAGAAATGTGGCCGAATGCGAATGGATTTCCTTGAAAAATGGAGGAATGCCCTATGAACAGTCAAATCATCGACACAATTAAAAAATACGAAACGATCATTATCCATCGGCATGTGAGACCTGATCCAGATGCATATGGTTCACAGCTCGGATTAAAATACATACTGCAACATAACTATCCTGAAAAAACGATTTTAGCTGCTGGAGAACACGATTCGACGATGGAATTTCTTGGGACTCAAGATCAGGTGGCTGATGAAGACTATAATGGTTCGCTGGTTATTGTTACGGATACTGCTAATACTGAGCGGATTGACGATCAGCGTTATCTAAAAGGAGATAAAATCATTAAGATTGATCATCATCCCAACGATGATGCGTATGGTGATCTATTATTGGTGGATACTAGCGCAAGTTCATCTTCGGAACTCATCTATGAATTATTTGAAGCTGGCCAAGTCCAGGAAAATTGGAAGCTGCCGGCTACTGCCGCCCGCCAGCTATATGCTGGCATAATTGGGGATACGGGGCGCTTTCTTTTTCCGAGCACAACACAAAAAACTTTCCGGATTGCCGGTGAACTGATCAAGAGTGATTTTGACCGCAACGAGCTTCACAATGGCATGTATGAAATGGAGAGAAAGCTTCTTCATCTGCAAGGCTATATGTACCAGAACTTTAAAATGGATGAAAATGGAGCTGCGTATGTAAAAATCACGTTGGATATCTTAAAGGAATTTGAAGTCACCGCAACCGAAACTTCTTTGCTTGTCAGTTCCCTGGGTAATGTGAAAGGAATGAAGGCATGGGTGATATTCATCGAGGAAGAAGAAGAGATCCGCGTGCGTCTCCGTTCTAAAGGCCCTGTCATCAACGAATTGGCAAAAGAGTTTAACGGCGGAGGCCATCCGATGGCTTCAGGAGCAACGGCTTATTCATGGGAAGAAGCTGACCGGGTGATTGACCGGCTGAAAGAAATTTGCGCAAACGCGGAATAAGAAAGGAGGGATTGCTTTGTCAATGGTTTATCCATATATAAGTACGTCAGCAGATTTGTTGAAAAGTACGGTGCGCCTTGATGAACTTTTCCCTTTTCTGAAACAGCAAGGGACTTCTTCGGTCGCAATCGTCAATTCGAAACTGTACGGCGTACTGCCATTCTGGGAAGCCTGCTATCAAGCCGGCATCCACGGGGTGATCGGTTTTTCAACATTTATTGAATACGACGGACAGCCTTATCCCGTTGTGCTTTATGCCCAGTCCAATCAAGGCTATGGTAATCTCTTGAAGATTTCCAGCGCGTTGGCCACAAGAAAACGCAAGGCGATTCCGGAACAATGGCTGAACGCATATCAAGAAGGGCTTGTATGTGTGATACCGAATGCGATTGACTGGACGCTGACCGATCGCCATGATGCATTCGATTATATTTATCAACTTTTTGGGAAAAGATGTTTTGGATCCGTGCAGCGCCCAGGCGGAAATGTCTCAGATAATGAAACGAGATTTATCGCAGCATGTGAACAGTCGGGCTTGCCGATCATGGCGACACAGGAAGTCAGATACCTGAAAAAAGAAGGAGCTTTTGCATATGAAGTGGCGTCCGCCATCGGGCAGGGGCTAAAACTTTCAGATGATCAGCGTCTGCAGCCGGAACATACAGATGCTTTTGCGCCTGCCGCTGAAGAAATGACGAATTGGTTTTCGGACCGTCCTGAATGGTTGGAAACTGCAGAAAAAATGCTGTTGAGCTGCAAAGTCAGCATCCAGACCAACAGGCAGCTGTTACCAGTTTTTCCATTGGAAAAAGAAGTGGATAAAGCGGAATACATAAAAAACATCTGTTTGGATGGACTCAGAGGCAGATTGAATGCCAGCAATGTGCCAAAGGACTATCTGGCCAGACTTGAGTATGAACTTGGTGTCATTAAATCGATGGGCTATATCGATTATTTTCTGATCGTTTCAGATTTTATGAAATTTGCCCGAAATGAAGGGATAATGACAGGACCAGGCCGTGGGTCATCCGCCAGTTCACTGGTTGCATATTCCCTTCATATTACAGATGTCGATCCACTTGAACATGGTTTGCTTTTTGAAAGGTTCCTGAATCCGGAGCGGGTTACTCTTCCTGATATCGATATCGACTTCGCCGATCACCGGAGGCACGAAGTAGTGGAATATGTCGCGAATAAATACGGGCAGGCAAGAACCGCGCAAATCATCACATTCGGCACTTTATCCGCTAAAGCGGTGGCAAGGGATACAGCACGTGTCTTTGGTTTCGAAGCTGAAGACCTGGAGGCCATTTCAAAGATGATTTCGAGCCGTCCAGGCACAACTTTAAGATCTGCTTTGAAGGAAAATAGTAAACTGAACGACTGGATTGTCGCACGCGAAGAACGGAAAACCTGGTTTAAAACAGCGCTGCAGCTGGAAGGATTGCCGCGTCATGCCTCCACTCATGCCGCCGGAGTCATTCTCAGCCCCTCATCATTGGTGGATTATGTCCCAATTGAAGAAGGGAACGAAGGAATCTATTTGACCCAATGGCCGATGGGGGATCTTGAAGCCATCGGTTTATTGAAAATGGATTTTCTTGGTTTGCGTAATCTGACCATTTTGGAGCAAATAAAAAAACTTCTAGCCAGAGGCACGGGAAAATCGATCGATTACCGTAAATTGCCGTTGGATGATGCAAAAACTTTCAGCATACTGGCTGAGGGTGACACAAGCGGCGTATTCCAATTGGAATCAGATGGCATGAGAAATGCTTTAAGGCAGATAAGACCCACCGCTTTCGGCGATATCGTGGCGGTCAATGCATTATTCAGACCGGGTCCCATGGAATTCATACCGCTATATGCAAGAAGAAAACATAAACAGGAAACCGTAACATTCGTTCATCCGATTCTTGAACCGGTACTCTCTGAAACTTACGGCGTCATCGTTTACCAGGAACAGATCATGCAGATTGCCGCCCGTATGGCCGGCTTTTCACTGGGAGAAGCGGATATTCTGAGGCGCGCGGTCAGTAAAAAGAAACGTGAAATCCTGGATCAGGAAAGAGTCCATTTCGTTCAAGGGGCTTTAAAGAAAGGTTTCAAGGAAAGTGAAGCCACCGAAGTCTACGATTTAATCGTGCGTTTCGCCGATTACGGATTCCCCAAAAGCCATGCAGTCGCTTACAGTATGATTTCATATCAGCTGGCGTATATGAAAGCGAATTATCCCATATACTTTTACGCTGCAATGCTCGGCAACGCCTCTGGCAATGCTGAAAAGACCAAGCAGCTCCTTCAGGAAATAAAGGAGAAAAAGATTCCTGTTTTGCCTCCATCAATTCAAAGCAGCTATAAATCGTTTACCATTGAAGACGGTAAAGTGCGGATTGGTTTGAACAGTATAAAAGGCGTACCAGGCAACGTCATAAATGCTTTAATTGCCTCCAGAAAAGAAGGTGGACCGTTCAGCAGCCTATTTAATGTAGCTGAGCGGATTTCGGCCATCCACTTCACACGCAAGTCGTTTGAACCGCTTATAAAAGCTGGTGCACTGGACGACTTCGAACTTGACCGGGCAACATTGCTCGCCTCACTGGACAGTGCTGTCAAGCATGCGGAGCTTGTTAAACCGGATGAGGAGCCCGGACTGTTTGACGATATGGGCGCAAGCTTCATGAAGCCGAAATACACCAAAGCTTCACCGATTCCTGAGAATCTGAAATTGGATCTGGAAATGGAAGTGCTCGGATTTTACCTTTCGACACACCCGATCGAAAGGGAAAAAGAACAGCGGCAGAAAAATTTCGATGAGTTGAAATCCCTGAAGCACAAACCCGATAAAGATCGGGTTATTGTGCTGGGCATGATCGAAGACATCAAAAGGATCCGAACAAAAAAAGGGGATGCGATGGCGTTTGTCACGCTGCAGGATGATACAGGTCCGGCATCGGTCACATTATTTCCGGAAGAGTATGCAAAATATAATGCCATTTTGAAAGAACAGGCAATCATCGAAGTGCAGGGAACAATAGAAAACCGGATGAACCGGACATCGATTATCTGCAAAAATATCAATTTGTAACTGCTTTTCCAGTCGGAAAAGCAGTTTTTTCTTTACGTCGGACGATTTTTTTTGTATTGTAGGAATATGAGTGGTCAGACCACTTTCAAAAAAATGGAAACTGAGGTCTGTTATGAACCAACCAAAACGTTATTTGGACATTGTCCTGGATATACGCAAAATGATCAGCCAGGAAAATATCAGGCCTGGCGACAGGATTCCATCCGAAAGGGAATTGGCGGAAACTTTGAAAGTTGGGCGATCTACAATTCGGGAAGCTCTGAGAAGCCTTGAGTTACTCGGATTGATCGAAACACGAAGAGGAGAAGGAACCTTTTTGTCAGATTATCGCAACCATCGCTTGGTGGAAGTTCTGTCAACTTTCATACTGCAGGATAATCAGTCTCAAAAGGATGTATGGGAGACGCGGTTGATCCACGAAATTTCAGCTATCCGAACAATTTGCGGAGATGCCAATTCAAGCCGATTACCGGTATGGACCGGTTTTTCAAAACGTATTGATGAGGGCGACTTCTTTAGTCGCGAAGATTTTGTCAGGGAAATAATGGTTTTATCAGGAAACAGGCTATCTTTGAAGATATGGCTGTTATTGGCGCAGTACAGCGGCAATCCATACAAAGAACGCATAATAATAGAAGAAACTGCGATGCTCGAGAATATTTTAGCTGCAATCAGGCAGCAGGATACTGAAAAAGCCACTGAGGGCCTGAAAACCTGGATTGCATGGCTGCAAAAGGAGACTGGAAAAGATGACGATGATTCGTGATATATTCAAACGCAACAGAGAACGCAACGATCCGACTATACCGTCCAAAGCCGCGAAAGATGTACCGGAAGGCTTGATGTATAAATGCCCGGAATGCAAACATATCGAGTTGACGAAAGAGATGGCGAAGCTCCAAAAAGTGTGCCCGAAATGTGATCATCACTGTAAGATGACGGCACAGGAGAGAGTGGAGAGTTTAATGGATAAAGGTTCTTTTGAATCCATTGACAATCATTTGAAAACAGGCAATCCACTTGGTTTTCCCGGTTACACTGAAAAAATCGAAGCGGACAGCAAGAAAACCGGCTTGAATGAAGCGGTATTGACAGGCATCGGGAAAATCGATGGGCAGCCACTGGTTGCAGCTATCATGGATTCTCATTTCCGGATGGGCTCTATGGGCTCTGTAGTCGGTGAAAAGATAACCCGCGCCATCGAACTTGCTACCGATAAAGGTTATCCGTTTGTCATTTTTACGGCGAGTGGCGGAGCCCGGATGCAGGAAGGTGTTCTATCCTTGATGCAGATGGCTAAAACAAGTGTGGCATTGAAACGGCACAGCAACGAAGGGTTATTGTTCATCTCCGTATTGACGCACCCGACAACAGGTGGCGTTTCAGCAAGTTTCGCGTCTGTGGGTGATATCAATATCGCAGAGCCTAAGGCGCTGATCGGGTTCGCCGGGCGCCGAGTAATAGAGCAGACAGTCCGCGAAAAATTACCGGAAGATTTTCAGACAGCTGAATTTTTATTGGCGCACGGGCAGCTGGATGCAGTCATACATCGTCATAAGATGCAAAACACTTTGTCTTCCCTGATCAAATTGCATACGAAAGGAGCTGTGGCAAATGGCTAAGAAAGTACAGAAATCATTGCCTTTTGAAGAGCCGTTAATACAGCTCCGAAAAAAAATCATAGAGTTGAAAGAATATACCGAGAATGCGGAAGTGGATTTGAGTACAGAAATTAACAGTTTGGAAGCCAGACTGGAAAAACTGGAAATCGATATTTATGAAGACATGAAACCGTGGGACCGGGTCCAGGTAGCAAGACACCCTAACCGTCCGACTACATTGGATTATGTACCACATGTTTTTGATGATTTCATCGAACTTCATGGCGATCGCCTTTATGGTGACGATGAAGCGATTGTAGGTGGAATCGCTTCTTTTAAAGGGCAGCCGGTAACGGTGATCGGTCATCAGCGCGGCAAGGACACAAAGGAAAATGTACGCCGAAACTTTGGCATGCCTCATCCTGAAGGATACCGTAAAGCGCTGCGCCTTATGAAACAGGCTGAAAAGTTCAATCGGCCGATCATCTGCCTGATCGATACGAAAGGCGCTTATCCCGGTAAAGCAGCAGAAGAACGAGGACAAAGTGAAGCAATTGCGCGTAATCTTGTGGAAATGGCAGGCCTTGAAGTACCGGTCATCTCTATCGTGATTGGTGAAGGCGGAAGCGGAGGAGCATTGGCACTTGGAGTAGGGAATCACATCCTGATGCTTGAAAACTCAACTTTCTCCGTAATTTCTCCGGAGGGAGCTGCGTCAATCCTGTGGAAAGATTCTGCGCTGGCCCAGACAGCGGCTGAAGCCATGAAAATTACAGCACCTGATCTTCTCGAAATGGGCATCATCGAACGGATGATTCCTGAAATACGTGGAGGGGCGCATCACGATCCGTTGAAGCAGGCCGAATTACTGTCTGAAGCCATTGAAAAATCTTTGAGCGAACTGAATCCTCTTAACCCAGAGGACCTGATTGATCAGCGATACAATAAATTCAAAGCAATCGGTGTATTTACAGAATAGGAACCGCTTTGGCGGTTTTTTTGTGTCTTTTGATAAATATATAAGAACAGGTATTTTACTTCTGAATTCAGGGGAACTGACCTGACAGCAGGCTGTAAATCGTGGTAAGGTGATTAAAGTATCAGGAAGATCAGGAGGCATGGATTATGAAGCGAATCGGAGTGTTAACAAGTGGCGGAGACTCGCCAGGAATGAATGCTGCAGTGCGTGCGGTAGTCAGGAAAGCAATCTATCATGAGGTGGAAGTTTTCGGGATTTATTATGGCTACCAGGGGCTGCTGGCAGGCAACATCGAAAAGCTCGAAGCCGGTGATGTAGGGGATATTATTCAGCGCGGCGGAACGAAATTATATTCTGCCAGATGCGAAGAATTCAAATCTGATGAAGGCCAGGATCGTGCTATCGAGCAGTTGAAGAAATTCGGAATTGAAGGCCTTGTCGTAATCGGAGGAGATGGATCGTACCGTGGAGCGATGGCTTTGACAAAAAAAGGGTTCCCATGTATCGGTGTACCCGGCACCATCGATAACGATATTCCAGGAACAGATTATACAATCGGATTTGATACAGCGCTGAATACAATAATAGAAGCGATTGATAAAATCCGGGATACCGCTACGAGCCACGAGCGTACGTTCATCATCGAAGTGATGGGCCGTGATGCGGGTGACCTCGCGTTATGGGCAGGATTGGCCGGCGGTGCAGAGACCATATTGATTCCGGAAGTGGATTTTGATATGGACGACATGATCGACCGTCTGCAAAAAGGGAAAAAACGCGGTAAAAAGCATAGTATCATAATTGTCGCTGAAGGTGTCATGAGCGCCAATGAACTTGGCGAAATGATCCAAGGGAAAGTCGAACTGGAAACAAGAGTATCCGTTCTTGGACATATTCAAAGAGGCGGTTCACCTACAGGGCGTGACCGTGTTCTGGGAAGCCTTTTCGGCGCACGCGCAGTGGAAGTCCTATTGGATGGTCCCGGCGGTCGCGCTATTGGCATGAAAAATCATCAAGTGGTAGACTATGATATGACAAAAGCGTTTACTGGTGAACACGACACCGATATGAGTTTGTATACATTATCAAAAGAATTATCAATTTAAATGCCAAATGGAGTGAGTCAATTGAGAAAAACCAAAATTGTATGTACCATCGGACCAGCGAGTGAATCGCCGGAAATACTGGAAGCCCTGATTAATTCGGGAATGAACGTCGCGCGTTTGAATTTCTCGCACGGCAATCATGAAGAGCATGCTGAACGCATTAAACGCATTCGGGAAGCTTCGGAGAAAACAGGCAAGATTGTCGGCATACTGCTCGATACGAAAGGTCCCGAAATCCGTACCCATCAAATGGAGAACGACGGAATTGATTTGGTGACCAATCAGAAAATCACAATATCCATGACAGAAGTATTAGGTACAGCTGAAAAATTCTCAATCACTTATGATCACTTGATTGAGGATGTGCAGGAAGGCTCAATTATTCTGCTGGACGACGGCTTAATTGAATTGCGCGTTGAAAGTGTTGACCAGCAAAACGGTTTGATTCATACAATCGTTGAAAACGCAGGAACGCTGAAAAGCAAAAAAGGCGTAAACGTTCCAGGCGTATCGGTTCAATTGCCAGGGATTACAGAAAAAGATGCACAGGATATCCTATTTGGCATCAGCCAGAAAGTGGATTTTGTAGCAGCATCTTTTGTGAGAAGAGCTTCGGATGTAATGGAAATCCGTGAACTTCTTGAAAAGAATGGCGGATCTCATATCCAGATCATTCCGAAAATCGAAAACCAAGAGGGTGTCGATAATATTGATGACATCATTATGGTTTCTGACGGCCTGATGGTTGCCCGGGGAGACCTTGGCGTTGAAATTCCTGCGGAAGAAGTGCCATTGGTACAGAAGTCCCTTATCGAAAAATGCAATAGCGCGGGTAAACCGGTTATAACTGCTACACAAATGCTCGATTCGATGCAACGGAATCCCCGTCCGACACGAGCGGAAGCAAGTGATGTGGCGAATGCGATTTTCGATGGCACGGACGCGATCATGCTTTCCGGTGAAACAGCGGCCGGAATCTATCCGGTAGAATCAGTAGAAACGATGCACCGTATTGCAATGACTACAGAATCTGCGCTTAACTATAAGCAGCTGGTATCGAACAGAAGAAAAGATAAAGAAGCCAATATGACGGATGCAATTGGACAAGCCGTCGTTTATACAGCGTTGAACTTGAAAGTCAAAGCCATTATTGCTCCTACAGAAAGCGGAACGACTGCCAAGATGATTTCTAAATACCGTCCTGAATCACCGATCGTTGCTGTAACTTCTTCCGATATTGCAGCTAAGAAACTGACATTGGTATGGGGTGTCCAACCGATTGTCGGCATGCCGGTATCTTCAACGGATGAGGTATTCGCAACTGCTGTTGAAGAAAGCTTGAAGCACGAATATGTCGATCATGGTGATTTGGTTGTGATAACGGCAGGTGTTCCAGTCGGTAAAGCAGGGACAACCAACTTGATGAAAGTACATGTAATCGGAGATATCGCTGCTAAAGGGCAAGGAATCGGTAAAACCGTTGCTTACGGGGAGTCTCTAGTTGTGAAATCAGCTGCAGAAGCCAACGCTGTGGACACAGAAGGAAAGATTCTTGTAACAATCGGCACCGACCGTGAAATGATGCCAGCAATCGAAAAGTGCGCCGGCCTAATCACTGAAGAAGGCGGATTGACGAGCCACGCAGCGGTGGTCGGTCTTAGCCTTGGCATCCCGGTAATAGTGGGAGTTGCAGATGCGACAAGTGTCATCAAAAATAATGAAGATATCACCATCGATGCTGAAACAGGTGTCATTTACCACGGGCACGCTAGTGTGCTGTAACGAATAAAGGAGGTGACCGTTCAATTATGAAATGGCTGATCGCTTTATTGATTGTTGTGCCTGCCCTGGAATTGGCGCTGCTTATTTGGGCGGCGAACAATATCGGCTTCTTCGTTACTGTTGCCATGATTATCACGACAGGATTGGTTGGGGCATTCCTCGCTAAAAAGCAGGGACTGAAAGCGGTCGGAGATATCCAGAAGGCGATGTCGAATTTCCAGCCGCCCGGCGACAACCTGTTGAATGCGGGATTCGTCCTGGTCGGAGGCGTGATGCTTCTGACTCCTGGATTTATCTCGGATGCTGTCGGTTTCAGCCTGTTATTTACGCCAACTCAAAAACTGTATAAGCCATTGGTTCACCGTTTCATCCAAAAAAGAATGAAAAATACTCGGGTTATAGTAGGATAATCCGAGTATTTTTATTGTTTTTTTTGCCTATCTTACAGAAAAACAAGCGTTTTCATTCACAAAGCCCTGTTTATTGATTATAATGAACAAGGTAAGGAACTTATCAGAGTTTCATAAACGCAGATGAATCATCATTCTGCCTTTTTTTGTGGAATGATGAATTATACTGGAGAAGGAGCGAATTTTATGACATCGTCAAAAGGTTTAGAAGGTGTAGTAGCTACACAATCCGCCATCAGTTCTATTATTGATGACACGCTTACATATGTTGGCTACAATATCGATGATCTGGCTAACAACGCCAGCTTTGAAGAAGTGATTTATCTATTATGGCATCAACGTTTGCCGAAAGCCGACGAACTTGCTGAACTGAAACAGCAATTGGCTGACAATATGTCAGTTCCTAAAGCTGTTTTGGATCATTTCAAAACATACGACATTAAAAATGTCCATCCGATGGCTGCTCTGCGTACAGCAGTATCCATGCTGGGTCTTTTTGATGAAGAAGCTGAAGTGATGAACCCTGAGGCGAACTATCGCAAAGCGATCCGTATCCAGGCTAAAATCGCTACTTTGGTGACTGCATTCGGACGCGTCCGCAATGGCCAGGAACCGGTAGAACCTAAATCGGACCTAAGCTTCGCAGCCAACTTCCTTTACATGTTGTCAGGGGAAACGCCTGCTGACATCGAAGAAGAAGCTTTCAACAAGGCTTTGGTTCTTCATGCTGACCACGAATTGAACGCATCGACATTCACTGCACGTGTTGCTGTCGCAACTCTTTCTGATGTTTATTCAGGTGTTACTGCTGCAATCGGGGCCCTAAAAGGACCATTGCACGGTGGAGCCAATGAACAGGTCATGAAAATGCTGACAGAAATCGGTTCAGTGGATAACGTAGAAAAAGTGATCAACGAAAAACTTGAAAACAAAGAAAAAATCATGGGCTTCGGCCACCGTGTCTACCGTAAAGGTGACCCGCGTGCGAAACACTTGCGTGAAATGTCCCAGAAATTGACAAAAATCCGCGGTGAAGAGAAATGGTACGAAATGTCGATTAAAATTGATGAAATCGTAACTGGACAGAAAAATCTTCCACCGAACGTGGATTTCTATTCTGCTTCTGTTTATCATTCATTGAACATTGAACATGACTTGTTCACACCGATTTTTGCGGTATCACGCACATCGGGCTGGTTGGCTCATATCCTTGAGCAGTATTCAAACAATCGCTTGATCCGTCCGCGCGCAGAATATATCGGGCCTGGAATGCAGTCTTATGTTCCGGTTGAAGAAAGATAATTTTCGCAGACAATCTATAATAGAAGCAAAAAATATAAAGATGATGGGGCTGGCATATTCTGCAGCCCTATGACTTTGAACACAGGAGGAATTTTAACATGGCAAACGGCGAAAAGATTTCAGTAGAAAACGGTGTATTGAACGTACCTAACAATGCAGTAATTCCATACATCATCGGTGATGGTACTGGCCCGGATATCTGGCATGCAGCATCACGCGTTTTGGAAGAGTCGGTAAACAAAGCATACAACGGTGAAAAATCGATTGTATGGAAAGAAGTTCTTGCTGGCCAAAAAGCATTCGACGAAACTGGCGAATGGCTTCCGGAAGAAACTCTTGAAGTGATCCGTGAATATTTGATCGCAATCAAAGGTCCTCTTACTACACCAATCGGCGGCGGTATCCGTTCATTGAACGTGGCACTTCGCCAGGAACTTGATTTGTACACTTGCTTGCGCCCAGTCCGTTATTTCGAAGGCGTGCCTTCACCGGTTAAACGCCCTGAAGACACTGACATGGTCATCTTCCGTGAAAACACTGAAGATATCTATGCGGGTATCGAATACGCTAACGGCAGCGACGAAGTGAAAAAATTGATCTCTTTCCTGACTGACGAAATGGGCGTTAAAAATATCCGTTTCCCAGAAACATCTGGTATCGGCATCAAGCCGATTTCTGAAGAAGGAACAAAACGCCTTGTACGCGCAGCGATCAACTATGCGTTGACTGAAGGCCGTGAGTCTGTAACTCTTGTTCATAAAGGCAATATCATGAAGTTCACTGAAGGAGCTTTCAAAAACTGGGGCTATGAAGTGGCAGAACAGGAATTCGGCGATAAAGTCTTCACTTGGAACGAGTACGATAAAGTGAAAGACGAGCAAGGAACTGATGCTGCAAACAAAGCACAGGAAGAAGCTCTTGCTTCAGGCAAGATCCTTATCAAAGATTCAATCGCTGATATTTTCCTTCAGCAGATCCTTACTCGTCCAAGCGAGTTCGATGTAGTGGCTACAATGAACTTGAACGGCGACTACATTTCAGATGCTTTGGCTGCTCAAGTAGGCGGAATTGGCATCGCTCCTGGAGCGAACATCAACTACGATACTGGACATGCGATCTTCGAAGCTACTCATGGAACAGCGCCTAAATACGCTGGCCTTGATAAAGTGAACCCGTCTTCTGTCATCCTTTCAGGTGTATTGATGCTTGAACACCTTGGCTGGAGCGAAGCGGCTAAATTGATCACAAACTCAATGGAAAAAACTATCGCTTCTAAAGTTGTAACTTATGACTTTGCACGTCTGATGGACGGCGCAACAGAAGTTAAAACTTCAGCATTCGCTGACGAGCTAATCAAAAACATGTAATTTTGGAGAGAGGGGATTTCCCCCTCTCTTTTTTTATGACAAATTTTGTATGGTGTTGTTTCAGATCCTCCCTTAAAGGAAACAATATGGAGTAGGAAGTGTTATTTTTATTGATACGAAAATCTGACATTCAAGGAGAGATAGCATGACATTCAAACGCAAAAAGATTTCAGTAATCGGTTCAGGCTTTACAGGGGCAACGGCTGCTTTTCTGCTGGCTCAAAAAGAATTAGGTGATGTCGTACTGGTTGATATACCGCAGATGGAAGATCCGGCAAAAGGCAAAGCCCTGGATATGGCGGAAGCAGGTCCGGTGATCGGCTACGATTCGAATGTCATCGGTACTGCTGACTATGCGGATACCAAAGATTCGGATCTGGTCATCATCACCGCCGGCATCGCACGAAAGCCCGGTATGAGCAGGGACGATCTGGTTCAGACCAACCAAAAGATCATGAAATCCGTCACCGCGGAAATCGTCAATTATTCTCCTGACTCAACCATTCTCGTTCTGACAAATCCTGTGGACGCCATGACTTATACAGTTTTTAAAGCTTCAGGCTTTCCGAAAGAGCGTGTGATCGGCCAGTCGGGCGTTCTCGATTCCGCGCGCTTCAGAACGTTCATTGCACAGGAATTGAATCTGTCCGTCAAAGACATCAGTGGCTTTGTGCTCGGAGGCCACGGTGATGACATGGTGCCGCTCGTCCGCTATTCCTATGCAGGCGGCATTCCGCTGGAAACGCTGATCTCCAAAGAGCGGTTGGATGAAATTGTTGACCGCACCAGGAAAGGCGGAGCTGAAATTGTTAATCTTCTCGGCAATGGTTCCGCTTATTATGCACCTGCCGCATCACTTGTGGAAATGGCTGAAGCGATCATCAAAGATCAGCGTCGCGTATTACCGGCTATCGCCTATCTGGAAGGTGAATATGGAATGGATGGAATCTATTTGGGAGTTCCGACTATCCTTGGAGCTGGCGGGATCGAGAAGATATTTGAAATTGATCTGAATGAAGAAGAAAAAGCGCTATTGAATAAATCAGCCGAATCAGTAAAAGCGGTCATGGAGATTTTAGCGTAATCAGAGAGAGGCGGACAGGGATTTCCTGTCCGTTTTTTCTTGCTGTTTCATATAGTTCAATAATGCTGATATCCGCACGTGGTTTGCTTTTCAGTACTTAATTGATATTATTAAAGTATTAAGACAACAGGGGGGATTTTAATGTTGCTTGGAAAGAAACGGAAGTTAGGCCGTAAAATCGAAGATATGGCGACAGGTGAGAAGCTCAAGCTGACGGAAAATATCGAGGATAAAGATCTTCTGCTTTATTTGGGCCTTACAAATGACGGGAATCCGCTGTATATCCAGCATGATTTCGCTTCCCAGACAAAATTTGAAAAGCCCGTGGTTCCAACTGCGATGCTCACTGGCATCATCACTTCTGCAGTATCGAAGTACCTGCCGGGACCGGGTTCGTATATCACCGAACAGCATCTGAAATTCAAAAAGCCTGTATTCCATTACGCAACCGTTGATTTTCTTCTGGAAGTGACAGAAGTGAATGTACCGGAAAACGAAGTTACTGTGCGTGTGGAAGCGACGGATGAAAATGGTGAAATGGTGCTCGAAGGGATTCTTGTGGCTAATCCGCCTCAAGTGCTGAGCAAGCTGACCACTGAAGCAATGGATAATTTTTAATTGGTTTGAAATGGGGGTTTCAAACTGAATGTGGAGGCTGTAAAATGCAGAAGAAAATTTTAATCATTGAAGATGAACAATCCATCGCTACATTGCTGTCTTATAATTTGAAGCAAGCCGGATATGAAACAATTGTCGCAAATGACGGCAAAGAAGGATTTGAACTTGCATTAAAAGAGGCACCATCTCTTATAGTCCTGGATCTGATGCTGCCATCAATGGACGGTGTTGAAATCTGCAAGGAATTGCGCCTGCAAAAAGTAAGCACACCCATCATCATGCTCACTGCCAAAGATGATGAGTTCGATAAAGTATTGGGGCTCGAACTCGGAGCAGATGATTATATGACCAAACCATTCAGCCCTAGGGAAGTTGTTGCGAGGATCAAAGCCGTACTTCGCCGGTCTGAAGGCATCAAAGTCCAGCGGGAAGATTCATCTTCATCTGAAATGAAATTGGGAGAGTTGAAAGTTTATACTGATCGTTACGAAGCTTTCCTTAATGATGAGCAATTGGAATTCACACCGAAAGAATTCGAGCTGCTGGTCTATCTCATGGAAAATAAAAACAGGGTGCTTACCAGGGATCAATTACTAAGCGCAGTATGGAAATATGATTTTGCAGGGGATACTCGAATTGTGGATGTCCATATCAGTCACCTGCGAGAGAAGATAGAAGAAAATAGCCGTAAGCCCGTTTTCATCAAAACGATCCGCGGCCTTGGATATAAATTCGAGGAGCCTAAAGCTGTATGATGCCATTTCGGCGGCGCCTTCTGGGCACACTGCTTCTTTGGCTCGGTACACTTTTGGTCAGCCTTTATATTGTTGTGGTCCAGATTTTGCCATTGCAACAGGAAATGGGCAGTGATGCCGAGTTTTGGCTGATACTGGCACTTGTATTTATTGCTGCATTCGTTTTTGCGGCAGTCATCGGTTACCGTATTATCAAGATTCATATCGCCCCTATTGAAAATATTACAGAAACTGCAATGGAGCTGGTAAAAGGCAATTACCGCGCAAGGGCTTATGAAGATTCGGATATAGGTTCTGCTCCACTCAGTTCAACGATCAATGTACTGGCGCGGAACCTCCAGGAAATAACAGCTGTCCGCGAGATGGAACAGGAGCGTTTGAAAACGCTTATTGAAACCATGGGCAGCGGTTTGGTCATGGTCGATAGGCAAGGGAAGATTTCGCTTTCGAACAAGTATTTCCAAAATGAATTCGGATTGAATGCAGATGATATAATAGGTAAATTTTATGGGGAATTGCCGATTCCCGAAACATTTACGGGTTTCATTGAAAAAGTCTTTATGACTGAAACTCCGGCAAGGGAACAATTGGAGTACCAGTCGGGCATCAATAACAGGGTAATCGAAGTTTATGGAGCTCCTGTCATCGGCAGCCATGAGCAATGGCTGGGTATCGTCATCGTGCTGCATGACATTACCGAATTGAAGCGCCTTGAACAGATTCGGAAAGATTTTGTGGCAAACGTATCCCATGAATTGCGGACACCGGTGACATCGATAAAAGGATTCTCTGAAACGCTGATTGACGGTGCGTATAAAGAAGAAGCCACTTTACTGTCATTTCTTGAAATTATCCAGACAGAAACGAACCGGCTGGAAACTTTAATAGAAGAGCTGTTGGAATTATCACGTGTTGAACAGAGCGGCTTTGAAGTGGATGCACAACCTACAGATATGAAGGCTGTTATCGAATACGCCTTTGAAATGGTCCATTCCCGTTTTGAAGAAAAGAACATGAAATGCGAAACTTTCCTGGATGAGGTTTATGTATCCGGAGATGCGAACCGTCTGGTGCAGATCATGATGAACCTGCTTGTAAACGCCATTACATATTCCGCTGCTGAAAAAACGGTTACAGTCAGGTTATCGCGAAAAGGGAGTCAGGCGGTCGTGGAAGTTGAGGATGAAGGAATTGGAATTGAAGCATCTGAAATCAGCCGTCTGTTCGAACGCTTCTATCGCGTGGATAAAGACAGAAGCCGAAATTCCGGTGGAACGGGACTCGGTTTATCCATCGTCAAACATTTGGTGGAAGCGCATCATGGAAAGATTGAGGTGCGGAGCATCCCGGGACGCGGAAGCGTGTTTACCATTTATCTTCCTCTGGCCGACTGAAACATTATAAATATACAAAGATTTACATTGTATTAATACTGTCTTCACATAAGGGTGGTATCTTCTAATAGAACCCCCTTTCAACACCCACTAAAGAAAAAGGACCTTCCACGAGGTCCTTTTTCTTTTTTTAGTGAAACTATTCATGTGGTTTTCCGTATATTTATTATACATAAATAAGGAGGAAAACTTATGACAGCAAAAAAAGTTCTGTCCATCATCGGGCTTTCTATTCTCGGTATATTGCTTCTTGTAGCGGTTCTGACGTCCTGGTATACCGTCGATGAATCTGAACAAGCGGTTATCATCACTTTTGGTGTGGCCAATGAAACCATTGTGGAACCGGGTCTGCACTTTAAAATGCCATGGCCGATTCAACGGGCCGAAGTGCTTTCCAAAGAAACCTACAGTCTTCAATTCGGCTACAGCCAGGATGAAGACGGGGAGATTGTCTCTTTTGACAAAGAAACGAAAATGATCACAGGTGATGAATATATAGTGCTGACCGATTTGGTCGTACAATGGAAGATCACCGATCCAAAAAAATATCTTTTCAATGCTGAAGAGCCGAAAGAGATTCTGCATGATGCCACTTCGGCTTCCATCCGGTCTATCATCGGCAGCTCCCTGATCGATGATGCATTGACTTCGGGAAAAGCGGAAATAGAAGCGGAAACGCGTGATCTTCTTGCTTCGTTAATCGAAAAATACGATATCGGAATTTCGGTTCTTGCAGTCAAACTGCAGGATGTTGAATTGCCGAATGAAGAAGTTCGTGCGGCTTTCACTAATGTCACAGACGCACGCGAAACCATGAATACAAAAATCAACGAAGCCAGGAAATATGAGAACCAGAAACGCAACGAAGCACTTGGTGAAAAAGCTGCGATCAATTCCCGTGCTGAAGGCCAAAAAGTGGCCAGGGTGGAACAAGCTCGAGGTGATGTAGCGGTTTTCGATAAATTATTTGCAGAGTATGAAGCGAATCCCGAGGTCACCAGACAGCGGTTGATCCTTGAAACCCTCGAAACGGTATTGCCGAACGCAAAACTCTACATCATGAACGATGAAGGCGGCACGATGAAATACTTGCCGCTGGGTGACAGCCA
Organism: Planomicrobium sp. MB-3u-38; assembly: GCF_002836425.1. Classification (NCBI taxonomy): domain Bacteria; kingdom Bacillati; phylum Bacillota; class Bacilli; order Caryophanales; family Caryophanaceae; genus Planomicrobium; species Planomicrobium sp. MB-3u-38. Next base: position 67,582 of record NZ_PJBO01000009.1, read on the forward strand.
GACATTATTGCCGCCGGCTGCAGAAACTGAGACGGGAGGCGATACAGATGGAAACGAATAAACCGCAGAATGAACCCAGCAAATTTAATGTTTATAAACCATCCAAGCCGAAAAAACAACCGAAAGATCCCATCAACTTCAAAAAATACTGGAAACTGATTTTAGGGCTGTCACTTGCTTTGATTGTATTGCTAACCTTATTTGCAAATGTCTACGTTGTGAAGGAAAACGAGTACCGCGTAGTTCGCCAGTTTGGTGAAGTCGTGGATATCAAAGAGGATCCGGGCCTCCATGTAAAAATTCCATTCATCCAGAGTCTGACAACGCTGCCGAAATATCAGATGATCTATGATGTATCGGAAGCGGAGATCAACACGAAAGACAAAAAGCGGATCATTATTGATAATTATGCTGTATGGGAAGTAGTGGACCCGCGTGAATTGATCAGCAATGCCGCTACCATCGTCAATGCTGAATCCCGAATGGAAGAATTCATCTACTCAGTCATCAGGACGGAACTTGGCCAATTGGATTACGATGAAATCATCAACGACGAAAATTCTTCAAGAGGCAGCCTGAATGACAATGTCACAGCTAAAGTCAATGAACTGCTGGAAAAAGACCGATATGGAATCCGTGTCACGGATGTACGCATGAAGCGGACGGATCTTCCGGCGGAAAACGAACAATCAGTTTATACGCGTATGATTTCTGAGCGGGACTCTACGGCTCAGGACTATTTATCGCAAGGTGATGCGAAGAAACGTGAAATCGAAGCGCAGGCTGACCGGGAAGCCCAGGAAGTTATCGCAACCGCCCGCAAAGAAGCAGCGCTGATTCAGGCAGAAGGAGAATCGGAGGCTGCGAAAATTTATAACGAATCGTTCTCCAAAGACCCTGAATTCTATCAATTGTACCGTTCACTCCAGTCCTATACAAAAACCATCGGCGAAGATACAGTCATTATCCTGCCGTCAGATTCACCATATGCCAGTGTTTTATCCGGCATAATGGAATAAAACCTTCCGTCATTTCTCTTCTTTTTGCCCTCGTGGTAAAATAAAGGGAATGACGGTTTTTTATTGAAAGGGGTAATTTTGTGGCTAAGAAAATACTATTACTGGACGGCAATAGCTTGGCGTACCGCGCGTTTTTCGCGTTGCCGCTGCTGACTAATGAAAATGGCATCCATACGAATGCCGTATATGGTTTCACGATGATGCTCCAACGGATTCTTGAAGAGGAAAAGCCTACCCATATGATGGTGGCTTTTGATGCGGGGAAGACCACTTTCCGGCATGAAACGTTCAGTGAATATAAAGGCGGTCGACAAAAGACGCCCCCCGAATTATCTGAACAATTCCCTTATTTGCGGAAGTTGATCGATGCATATCGCATCAAGCAGTATGAAATGCCGAATTACGAGGCGGATGACATTATCGGAACTTTGAGCCTGGAAGCGGAAAAGCATGGCGACGAAGTGATCGTGATCTCAGGGGATAAGGATTTGACCCAATTGGCATCTCCTTCGACGACTGTATACATCACACGTAAAGGCATCACCGATATTGAAAAATACACCGTTGAACATATTAAAGAGAAATACGGTCTTACACCCTTGCAGATCATTGATATGAAAGGCCTTATGGGGGATTCTTCCGACAACATACCGGGTGTTCCTGGAGTTGGTGAAAAAACGGCCCTGAAACTGCTCGCAGCCCACGGTTCAGTGGAAGGTGTATATGAAGCGATCGACCAGCAGAAAGGCAAGATGAAAGAAAAGCTGGTCGCCAATGAAGACCTGGCCTACATCAGCAAACAGCTCGCTACGATCGAGCGCCAGGCGCCTGTAGAAGTGAAGCTTGATGATCTCGGTTACGAAGGTCCTGATCAGGACGAGTTGGTCCGGGTCTGGAGCGAACTTGCCTTTAAATCTTTGCTTGAGAAAATGGATTACACAGCAGAAGAAACTGTCAAAGAAGAATTGAAATTTACGGTCGTGACCGAAATTGAGCCTTCCATACTGAAGAGTGAAATGGCCGTCCATCTGGAAATGTATGATGAACATTACCACACCTGTGACCTTCTTGGTGTTGCGTTATCTGATGCAACCGACACCTACGTCATACCGATGGACGTGGTAAAAGGTTCGGATATTTTGAAAACCTGGCTGGCAGATCCTTCGAAGAAAAAATATATGTCCGATTCAAAAGCATCGACTGCCGCATTCCTGCGCAGTGAGATTGAACTGGATGGCGTCGATTTCGATTTGATGCTGGGTGCATATATCGTAAACCCTTCACTGACGTATACCGATATGGCCAATATCGTTTTGGAATACGGTTACACCGATGTGTCGACAAACGAACAGGTATATGGCAAAGGCGCTAAAAAGAAAGTGCCGGATGATGCTGTCTTGAATGAACATATTGCGAGAAAAGCACGCGCAATTTGGAAAGTGCGTGACATCATCATCAAAAAGCTGGAAGACAATCAGCAATTTGATCTCTACGATAAATTGGAGCTGCCGCTTGCTTCGGTACTGGGCAAAATGGAATCGCTCGGCGTTAAAGTGGATAAAGCGCAGTTATCGGATATGGGTGAAGAACTGGCCGCGAAATTGGAGAAAATCGAATCTGAGATCTACAGTCTTGCCGGACAGGAATTCAATATCAATTCACCTAAACAATTAGGGGTGATCCTTTTTGAAAATCTGGGGTTGCCTGCTCTGAAAAAAACCAAAACCGGCTATTCGACAGCTGCTGACGTTCTTGAGAAACTGGAAGGCCAGCACGAGATCATATCACATATACTGCTTTACCGGCAGCTCGGCAAACTGCTGTCCACTTATATAGAAGGTTTATTGAAGGAAATCCATAATGACGGCAAAATCCATACCCGTTTCCAACAGGCACTTACCACAACGGGCCGATTGAGCTCAACGAATCCGAATCTGCAGAACATTCCTGTACGGCTTGAAGAAGGGCGTAAAATCAGAAAAGCGTTTGTACCTTCTGAACCGGATTGGGTGATGGTCGCGGCCGATTATTCACAGATTGAATTGCGCGTACTTGCCCATATGTCTGAAGATGACCGGCTGGTGCAGGCATTCAAAGATGATCAGGATATCCATACCGCCACAGCGGCGGATGTATTCCATGTGCCGTTGGAAGAAGTGACGGGTGATATGAGGCGCGCGGCCAAAGCTGTCAACTTCGGTATTGTCTATGGCATCAGTGATTACGGATTATCACAAAGTCTGAATATCCCGCGGAAAGAAGCGGCGGAATTCATCGACCGCTATCTGAAGAGCTTCCCGGGCGTACAGCAATATATGACGAATATCGTTTCTTCTGCGAAAAAGGATGGATTTGTAACGACATTGATGAACCGGAGACGTTATCTTCCGGATATAACCAGTTCAAACTTCAACCTCCGCAGTTTTGCGGAGCGCACAGCAATGAATACGCCGATTCAAGGAAGCGCTGCGGATATCATCAAAAAGGCGATGATAGATATGGACGAAGCACTTGAACGTGAAGGCCTGAAAGCCAATATGCTGCTGCAGGTGCATGATGAACTGATTTTTGAAGCGCCAAAAGATGAATTGGCTAAATTGATGGAGTTGGTTCCAAAAGTGATGGAATCGGCGATGGAATTGAATGTGCCGCTGAAAGTGGATATCGCATCCGGTGACACATGGTATGAAACAAAATGATTGGAGGCCGTTGGAATGCCTGAACTTCCTGAAGTAGAAGGTGTGGTCCGGCAGATACGGCCAGTTGCGATCGGCAAGAAAATAGAAGATGTTTTTGTATCCGATACAATCCGGCTGTCTAAAACCGGAGGCAAGGAAGCCGTTCTAAAAAAAGTCGAGGCCGACAGTTTTATTGAACGATTGAAAGGTTCACAGATTGTCAGTGTGGAGCGGCGAAGTAAGTACATCTATTTCGGCTTAAGAAAAGATGGCGAGTTTTTGTTAGTGAATCACTTGGGGATGTCTGGTGCCTGGTTTTATGTGGGCAGCCTGATGGCGATACCGGAAGATAAATTCCGCAAGCATGTCCATGTTGTGCTGACGCTGAGCGATGGCAATCTGCTGGCCTATTCGGACATCCGCCGTTTTGGTGAAATGCGGGTGTTGAATGAAGAAGGGGACTATCCGCCGCTGCTGTTGATGGCTCCTGAACCTTTCGACGAAAACGCTCTGCAGCATTTTCTCGATATGTCGGAAAGCCCGAAATATCGGAATAAACCCATCAAAGAAGTGATCATGGATGGACAGGTCATTTCGGGCGCCGGCAATATCTATGCAACGGAAGCGCTGTTCCGGATGAAGATCCATCCCAACCGCGCTGCACATCGAATCAGCAGAAAGCGCCGTGCTGAACTGTTTCAAGCAATCGTGGATATTTTACTGGAAAGTATAGAAGCTGGAGGAAGCACAATTTCCGATTACCGGAACATCAATGGTGAATCGGGAGGCATGCAAAACCGCTTCGCGATGTATGGAAAAAAACAATGCATGACATGTGGCAGTGTGACGAAAACCCTGAAAATCGGGGGACGCACATCTGTTTTCTGTCCAACATGCCAAAAATGAGGGTTTAAGATGATTATTGGGTTAACAGGGAGCATAGCCAGCGGGAAAAGCACTGTTTCTAAAATGTTGGAGGAGTTGGGCTATCCGATTATTGACGCGGATTTGGTTGCCCGGCAAGTGGTTGAACCTGGGAGTGAAACATTAATGGAGATTGAGGCTTTATTCGGTCCGGAAGCCATCCGTGATGACGGGACGATGGACCGCGAAAAAGTCGGCGCTCTTATTTTTTCAGATCCCGCAAAAAGAAAGCAATTGAACGATATCATCCATCCCGCCATACGGGCGGAAATGCTCCGCCAAAAAAGCGTGTTCATTGAGGATGGACATAGAACAATCGTGATGGACATTCCTTTGCTATTTGAAAGCAAATTGCAGCATTTTGTCGATAAGGTTCTGGTTGTCAGTGTTTCTGAAGAAAACCAGCTTGCCAGATTGATGGAGCGAAATGGATTAAACGAAAAAGATGCCAGGGCCCGGATCAGCTCGCAGTTGCCCATGTCTGTAAAAGAGGAAGGTGCTGACGCGGTCATCTATAATAATGGAACGATTGAAGAGACTGCCGGGCAGCTAGAGCGAATTCTGGAGCAATGGGGAGAAAGTTCACAAAGCTGAAATATTCATCCGGTTTTGAGGTTCTCGAATCGGGATAATGTGTTATACTATATAACGAATTAAAAATATAAGTATAACTTAATTAATGGAGGACTTTTAAATGACAGTTTCTATTGCGATTAATGGATTTGGCCGTATTGGCCGCATGGTGTTCAGACAGGCAATTTTAATGGATGATGTAACTATTTCGGCAGTAAACGCCAGTTACCCTGCCGAGACTTTAGCTCATTTGATAAAGTATGACACAAATCACGGAACCTTCGACGGAGATGTAAGCGCTGTAGAAGGGGCTTTAATTGTCAATGGAAAACGGGTTGAATTGGTAAGCGAACGCGATCCTTTGAAACTTCCATGGAAAACGATGGGGATCGATATCGTCATAGAAGCTACCGGGAAATTCAATTCGCGTGATAAAGCAGCTCTTCATCTTGAAGCTGGAGCGAAGAAAGTCATTTTGACTGCACCTGGAAAAAATGAAGATGTCATGATTGTCATGGGTGTCAATGAAGATAAATTGGATATCGACAAGCACGATATCATCTCCAACGCCAGCTGCACGACAAACTGCCTTGCACCTGTTGCAAAAGTCCTCAACGATGCTTTCGGTATCGATAATGGTTTGATGACAACTGTACACGCTTACACGAATGACCAAAAAAATCTGGATAATCCCCATAAGGATCTTCGCCGAGCGCGTGCTTGTGCCCAGTCGATCATCCCGACTTCGACAGGAGCAGCAAAAGCTTTGTCGCAGGTTCTTCCTGATCTGGAAGGGAAAATGCATGGTCTGGCATTGCGCGTCCCTACACCGAACGTGTCTTTAGTGGACCTTGTGGTTGATGTTAATCGTGATGTAACGATTGAAGAAGTCAATCAGGCATTCATCGATGCGGCAAACGGTCCGATGAAAGGGATTTTGAATTTCACAATGGAGCCGCTTGTCTCAAAAGATTTTAACACTACAACGGATTCAGCTATTGTGGATGGCCTTACTACAATGGTTATTGCAGACCGGAAAGTAAAAGTCCTTGCATGGTACGACAATGAATGGGGCTATTCCGCTCGCGTAATCGACCTGACAAAACGTGTCGCTTCGGCGATGAGTGTAATTTAATGACAAGAACCACTTTTTCTATTAGTATGAAAAAGTGGTTTTTTAATTTGTGACAAAAACCCACGAAAAAAAAGAAATTTTTATCAGATTTATTTGTTGCATTTCCACGGAATACATCATATACTATGATTCGTAGCAAAAAAAGCTACCTTCCTCTAACGGATTCCAAAGCTCAATGAGGAATCTTTAGGAGAAATTTTATTCACATGACTGCTTAAAGGGTTAGGACCTCTTTGGACTAACTTTCCCCCGTGGTAGTCAACTTTGAATATTTTGAGCACGAAACCAAAATGATATCAAAGGGGGAAACGAACCATGGAAACAATGGGACGTCACGTAATTGCAGAACTTTGGCAGTGTGATTTTGACAAATTAAACGATATGGATTATATCGAACAAACTTTTGTTGATGCAGCACTCAAATCAGGAGCAGAAGTCCGCGAGGTCGCTTTTCACAAATTTGCGCCACAAGGCGTAAGCGGCGTTGTAATCATTTCTGAATCACATTTGACAATCCACAGCTTTCCTGAACACGGCTATGCAAGTGTAGATGTTTACACTTGTGGTGATCTTGATCCGACTATTGCAGCGGATTATATCGCTAAGGCACTTGGCTCGGGTTCGAGCGAAGTAACAGAATTGCCACGTGGAATGGGTCCAGTCGGTGCTGGAAAAACCAAAGTTACAGTAACTGCATAATCCATTTAAACCAAGACATTAAAGCAGGGGAGCTGATCCCCTGCTTTTTCTATTTGTGTACATAATTCATAGGTATTTTATATATGCCGCTTCGTCGCTTTGGACAAGCCTCCCGCAATAAGCCGAGAAGAACACTCGTCTTATTGCTCCGGCCAGTCCTGAGGCGCTCCTTCGCTGGATTCAATTCTGGCAATGATATGAAATTAAGTGGACTTATTTAAAAGAGTTGGGCTGTTAGTAACTCGGGCGATGGCCCGAGTTAGCTAAGCGCAATCTAATAGTTTTTCATTAAAAAGTTGAACTAACTAAATTACAATGTATGGACTGATTCGTGTATAAAAGAAATTTTTAAAGATATGGAGCAAAACAGCGCAGACTCCCAGGTGAGCAAGCTCAGTGCAAGCCACCAGGAAAGCGGAGTTGTTTTGCGGAATATCGGTTACTTAATGTAACTTACTTTATATATTTTTATATTGTTTTGATGAAAAAGCGGAAAGCGTCTGCTTGGAGCGAATTCATCAACCATACGTAAAGATTCCAAATTCAAATATTATAAACGCTGAAATTTTGTTATACTTATACCACAAGAAAGAGAATTTGGGGAGATGTCAAAATGAAATGTCCGGCTTGTCAGCATAACGGTACCCGTGTCGTGGATTCGCGGCCAGTAGATGAATTGAAATCGATCAGGAGAAGAAGGGAATGCGAAGAATGCGGCTACCGGTTCACCACTTTCGAGAAAGTGGAAGAGATGCCGCTGATTGTCGTGAAAAAAGACGGTTCCCGAGAAGAGTTCAGCCGCGAAAAAGTATTGCGCGGCTTGATCCGTGCTTGCGAGAAACGGCCGGTGCCGTTGGAAACATTAGAAGAGCTTGTCTTTACTATTGAAAAAAACCTTCGCAGAATAGGCAATGCCGAAGTGAAGTCTGAACAGGTCGGTGAAATGGTGATGGACAAGCTGGCTGCAATCGACGAAGTGGCCTATGTCCGTTTCGCTTCCGTCTATCGCCAATTCAAAGACATTAATGTATTCATAGATGAACTGAAGGATTTATTGAACAAGAATCCGGATGACAAGATATCCGAGTAAGGCGGTGACTTATGACTGCGTTCTATAAGGAGTTGCAGGCAGCTGATGCTTTTAATATCCGTCTGCCCTATCCATTTTCAAATTACGACCGCCAATTACTGACGCTGCTTTATCAGCCGATGGTCGGTGCTGAATCGATTTCGCTTTACCTGACGCTTTGGGCAGAAGGGGAAGCGGAAAGAAATGAAACACCGCATTACACGCTGATGAACACCTTGGGCATGCCGATTGCGAAAATTTTTGAATCGCGTCTCCAATTGGAAGCGATCGGTTTGCTGAAAACATATAAAAAAGGAACAGAATCACGCACATTCCTTTATGAATTATGTCCGCCGCTTGACCCGAAAGACTTTTTCACTGATCCTTTATTGTCGATGTTCCTGTTCAGTAAGATTGGGGACATCGCATACCGGAGAGTCAGGGATCGATTCATCCTGCCTGCGGAAGATATGGAATCATATGAGGAAGTTTCGCGTACATTCACGGATATATTTCAGCCGGTGCATGCAAAAGCGGGCTATCCGAATGATTCGCAAAAAATGCAGCAGCGCGGACGTAAAGGTTATGAAGCAGAATACGATTTTGATTTCAGTTTGCTTCACCAAGGGTTGTCCGAACAGCTGGTGCCGAAACGCGTTTTGACTGCGGCGATTAAAGACACCATCTGCAAACTCGCTTTCCTGTACGGATGGGGACCGCTTGAAATGCAGAAAGTGATCCTATTGGCCATTGACGATGATTACCGCCTTACTATAGAAGGAATTAAAAAATCCGCATCGGAATATTATAAGATGACAGTATCTACTACTGCGCCCAAATTGGAACCGGTTCTTGTAAAAACCTCAGAGCCGGAAATTGAACCGAAGAACCGCCAGGACGAATTAATTTTATACCTGGAATCGGCTTCCCCTGTCGAAGTGCTCCGGGATATTGCCGGCGGCAAAGAGCCGTTGTCAGCCGATGTGCAGCTTGCCAATAATCTGGTCATGCAGCACGGGATGGAACCTGCTGTGGTGAATGTCCTGCTGCAGTATGTTCTTTTGCGCACCGACATGAAATTGACTAAAGGCTATGTGGAAAAAATCGCTTCCCACTGGATCCGAAAAAATGTATCCACAGTTGCTGAAGCGATGGAACTTGCGCGCACCGAGCACGCCCAATATATGAAATGGAAATCAGAAGGGTCGCCTGCTGCAGCTTCGAAAAATCCAAGCCGTTCAGGCGGCAAGCCCGTTCGCGAGGAAAAATTGCCCGAATGGTTCTATACGAAGGACGAGCCGCAGGCAACAGCTCCACAGAAAAACGAAAGCCTCGAAGTCGAAAAACAAAAACTTCTGGCGAAACTTGCTTTGAAAAAAGGGAAGGGTGATTAAATGGAACCGATACGGGAAACCTTAAAACGGGTTGTCAATGCACCGGCTTTTTCAGAGCGTTACAACGATATGCGCAAGGAAGTGCTGGAAAACACGGGCGTCCAGAATTTTCTTGAAGAACATGCCTCTGAAATCGATAAAAGCATCGTCGACCGCGGCATGCATAAATTATACGAGTACATCGACCAATCGCATGATTGCAATAAATGCCCGAGCCTGGATGGCTGTATCAATCATCTGAAAGGCTTCGAACCGAACCTGGTACTTGAACGCAATACGATCGGCATCGCTTATACACCGTGTAGGTCAAAAAATGCCTATGACAATAAACGCCGCGCAAGCTCCCTGATCCACAGCATGTACATGCCGAAGGAAGTGATGCAGGCGACGCTGTCCAATTTCGAACCGGACGACAGCCGGATGGAGGCATTCCGTGCAGTCGGCACTTTTCTTGATCAGGCGACCGGGCCGGATAACCTGCCTGAAAAAGGGTTGTTCTTCTACGGCAAATTCGGTGTGGGCAAATCCTATCTTTTAAGTGCTGTCGCAAATGAGCTCGCGGAAATGAATGTCAAATCGGTTTTGGTCTTCGTGCCTGAATTCATGCGCGAAATGAAACAAGCCATCGGCGACCAGACGCTGCAGGAAAAAGTGGATTACGTCAAAAAGGCGGATGTTCTGATGCTGGATGATATTGGAGCGGAAGCAATGTCGAGCTGGACGCGTGATGAAGTGCTGGGCACCATCCTTCATTACCGGATGGCTGAAAAGCTTCCGACGTTCATGACGTCGAATTTCAGCTACTCAGAACTTCAGCATCATCTCACTTATTCCCAGCGTGGCGAAAAAGAAGATTTGAAAGCGGCGCGTGTTATGGAACGGATCCGTGCACTTACGAGTCCTGTAAAGATGGACGGTCGCAATTGGCGGAATTAAATTAATTCGGAGAACATTTAAATGCATTTTATTTACAGTGATTGCATTTTGGATGCTTTCGGTTTATAGTGAATTTAATCGAAATATGATTTTAAATGCGACGACGAGGACAATAATGGATTGCACGACTTCCAGAGAGAGAAGCCCAGGCTGAAAGCTTCTTAAGAAACGGCCATCCATTTACCGCCTCCGAGCAGCAGTTGTGAACTTAATTAGTAGCAGCTGCCGGCAACCGGCCCGTTAGCCGATGCAGAGCTTCGTTCCATTCAGTTTGCTGAGTGGGACAGAAGAAGGGTGGAACCGCGAACTGAGCTTCGTCCCTTTGGGATGGGGCTTTTTTGTGTTCCAAAAGTTTCTGCAGTGCATCATGGAAAAAGATGAAACTCAAAAGGAGAGATTGCTATGTCAGACATGATCAAATTGAAATTCCCGGACGGGGCCGTAAAAGAATTCGAACGGGGCACAACAACAGAAGACGTGGCCCAGTCAATCAGCCCGGGACTTCGCAAAAAAGCGCTGGCCGGAAAACTTGGCGACCGCCTTGTTGATTTGAAAGCGCCGCTTAACGAAGACGGGGACATTGCGATCATCACAGCGGAATCGGATGAGGCACTTGAAATTCTCCGCCACAGTTCAGCGCATTTATTGGCCCAGGCGGTTAAACGCCTTTATCCGGACGCGAAGCTTGGCGTAGGCCCGGTGATCGAAAATGGTTTCTATTATGACATCGATACAGAATCGGCGATCACTTCAGAAGACCTTCCGAAAATCGAGAAGGAAATGAAGAAAATCATCGGTGAAAACCTTGAAATCGTCTGTCACAGTGTTTCCCGCGGAGAAGCGCAGGAACGTTTCGCAGCGATCGAAGATCCATACAAGCTGGAGCTGCTTGAAGCAATTCCGGAAGACGAGCAGGTTACAATTTATGAGCAAGGCGAGTTTTTCGATCTTTGCCGCGGCATTCACGTTCCTGCAACAGGCAAACTGAAAGAATTCAAATTGCTGAGCGTTGCCGGTGCATATTGGAGAGGCGACAGCGACAATAAAATGCTGCAGCGCATTTACGGTACTGCGTTCTTCAAAAAAGAAGACCTGAAAGCGCATCTTGAAATGCTGGAAGAAGCGAAAGAACGCGATCACCGTAAAATCGGCAAAGAACTGAACCTGTTCATGAATTCTCAGAAAGTTGGGCAGGGGCTGCCGATGTGGCTGCCAAAAGGCGCGACAATCCGTCGCATCATCGAGCGCTATATCGTTGATAAAGAAGAACGTCTAGGCTATGACCACGTCTACACTCCGGTTCTGGGCAGCGTTGACCTTTATAAGACAAGCGGACACTGGGATCATTACCAGGAAGACATGTTCCCGGTCATGAGCATGGATAATGAAGATCTGGTTCTTCGTCCGATGAACTGCCCGCATCACATGATGATTTTCAAACAGGGCATCCACTCCTACCGCCAGATGCCGGTCCGCATCGCAGAACTTGGGCTTATGCACCGTTACGAAATGTCCGGCGCATTATCAGGCTTGCAGCGCGTCCGCGGCATGACTTTGAACGATGCACATTTATTCGTAAGACCAGATCAGATCAAAGACGAATTCAAACGCGTGGTCAATTTAGTTGTGGAAGTCTATAAAGATTTCGACATCAAGGATTATTCATTCCGTGTGTCATATCGTGATCCTGAAGACAAAGAAAAATACTTCGATGACGATGCAATGTGGGAACGCGCACAATCCATGCTTAAGGAAGCGATGGATGAAATGGGATTGGATTATGTGGAAGCGGAAGGGGAAGCGGCATTCTACGGCCCGAAATTGGATGTACAGGTGAAAACTGCGCTTGGTAAAGAAGAGACTCTTTCTACTGTACAGCTTGATTTCCTGTTGCCTGAGCGTTTCGACCTTTCCTATATCGGAGAAGATGGCAAACAGCATCGTCCGGTTGTCATCCACCGCGGTGTCGTTTCAACAATGGAACGATTTGTCGCATTCCTGATCGAAGAATACAAAGGTGCTTTCCCGACTTGGCTGGCGCCGGTGCAAGTGGAAATCATACCGGTATCTCTCGATGTCCATAGCGATTATGCGAATGAAGTGCAGGAAAAACTGCAGGCTCATAAACTGCGTGTCGATATTGATGGACGCGATGAGAAACTGGGCTACAAGATCCGCGAAGCGCAAATGCAGAAAGTTCCTTATATGCTCGTTCTGGGAGATAAGGAGCTGGAAGACGGTTCTGTCAACGTCCGTAAATACGGTGAACAGAAATCGGAAAGCATGCCGTTCGATGACTTCCTGTCGATGATCCGAGGGGAACTTCGATAGGTCTGGATTAGAGAAATGCTAGGTATACCGCTTCGGCGCTATGGACAAGCTTCCCGCAATAAGCCGAGAAGACCACTCGTCTTATTGCTCCAGTCGGCATTCGCCTGCTCCTGAACCGCGCCTTTGCTGAGATGTGCCTCTAAAGATATGAAGCAAAACAGCGAAGACGCCATGGGGAGCAGAAATTGAGTTGGCTTTTCAACTCAGTTTCGACGAAGGGCGAAATCCACTCGATTGGTATACTAAGTTAGCTAGGTGTAAAAACCGTGCTCCTGCATCGCTTCGCTGCTTCGTCGCAAAGACTTAGCCTCGCATGCGTCGGCTAATGTCTTCGTAGCTGTTTTGCGGAATATCGGCTATGCTGGAAACCTATATTGATAAACAAGTTGACACGCCTACAGGTGCGTGGTATTATAGTTAAGGTTATAGAATACTTATATGTGCAAGCAGGAGCACCCGCTTCTCACCTGATCGACCAATTGTTGGCAGGTAGACACGATTTGACTTTTTGCACGCCGAGGCGTGCTGTCATAAATTGCGGGTGGGCCGAACGAGGTCCATCCGCTTTTTCTTTGGATCGGAACCTGTAAGCCGACGTGGTCGGTTACGCATTTTAAGCTATTCGCAACACTATCCGGAGGTGGATTATTATTAGCAAAGACAGTAATGTAAACGAAGGCATTCGTGCACGGGAATTACGGGTTATTGATCAAAACGGTGAACAGCTCGGCATTAAAACGCGCAACGAAGCCCTAGAAATTGCAGGTCGTGTCAACTTGGATCTGGTTCTTGTGGCTCCTCAAGCTAAGCCGCCGGTTGCCCGCATCATGGACCATGGTAAGTTCAAGTTTGAACAGCAGAAGAAGGAACGTGAGATTCGCAAGAATCAGAAAGTCATCGTAGTGAAAGAGGTTCGTTTGAGCCCTGGAATCGACGATCACGACTTCAACACGAAACTTCGGAACGCAATCAAGTTCCTTGAAAAAGGCGACAAAGTCAAAGCTTCAATCCGTTTTAAAGGCCGTGCGATCACGCACAAAGAAATCGGACAACGTGTACTTGAACGCTTCGCTGAAGCGTGCAAAGAAGTTGCGACGGTTGAACAGCGCCCTAAAATGGACGGACGCAGCATGTTCTTGATGCTGGCTCCAGTCAACGAAAAAGAATAACAGTACAATTGTTTAGGAGGAACTCGAAATGCCGAAAATGAAAAGCCATAGCGGTGCGTCAAAACGTTTCAAGAAAACTGGAACAGGTAAAGTAAAACGCAATCGTTCACACACAAGCCACTTATTTGCAAACAAATCGACTAAGCAAAAACGTAAACTCCGTAAAGGGAAACTCGTATCTTCAGGCGATTTGAAACGCATTAAATCACTTATTTATAACATGAAGTAAGACTTAACAAAAAATCGAATTCTTTATATTCAAGCAGGAGGTAATGTATTATGCCACGCGTAAAAGGTGGAACAGTGACGCGCCAGCGTCGTAAAAAGGTCATTAAATTAGCAAAAGGTTATTATGGTGCGAAGCACATCCTTTTCAAAGTAGCAAACCAACAGGTGATGAAGTCAGGTAACTATGCTTACCGTGACCGTCGCAACAAAAAACGTGACTTCCGCAGATTGTGGATCACTCGTATCAACGCAGCAGCTCGTTTGAACGACATCTCTTACAGCCGTCTAATGAACGGTTTGAAAGTTGCCGGCATCGACATCAACCGCAAAATGCTAGCTGAAATCGCTGTATCTGATGCAGCTGCATTCACAGCACTGGCTGACCAAGCTAAAAAAGCATTGAACAAATAAGATAATGCACAAAAAAGACTGGCGATCATTCGCCAGTCTTTTTTCATGGAGGAATAGTAAATGTTTATTGTGATTTCCGCTTATATCGCTATCCTGTCCCTGATGGCTCTCATAATGATGAAAATTGATAAACGGCAGGCGCAGAAGCGTGGCCAGCGGATTCCAGAGAAGAATCTGTGGAGAGTCGCTTTGTTCGGCGGCGGCATCGGCGCTTATATGGGCATGATGGCTTTCCGCCATAAAACAAAGCATACGAATTTCCGGATCGGTTTCCTTATGCTGGCATTGCTTCAGGCAGCGCTGCTCGTTTGGCTTTACACGGAATTCGGATTGCGTTAAGCGCCGGTTTCACTTTTCATCAATTGCTCAATCGGATTTTTCCAGTTGATCGCAGCATTCGGGTAGTTCATGCGGATTTCTTTTTCGAGAAAATGGAAATCCTCTTTCGTAAATCCCTGGAGCTGTGTGGGATCTTCTGCCCAAATGAATATTGAAACCACTTCAAAAGCATCGTCTGTGGTTCCCAGGTATTTTTCACCTTCAAAGATGGCGCCGCGCAATGTAATAAAAAAATTTTTGCGGACATTCTGTATATCGTCAAAGAAGTAATACGATTTACTTTCGACTGCCGCATCGAATTTTCGTTTCGGGTCGAATACATAGCGCAACAAACGGTAGAATAGATATATAATTAATGCAATTACAATGAAACGGATAATGATGGCCATGCAGAATACCCCCTTGCAAAAGTGGTTGTCATGTATAATACGGACATAAAGAATTATGGTTTCAAGATTTATTGAAAAAAAGGAGGATTCTTATGAATTTAGAGAAATTATTCAGCATGCAGGAAGAATTGGACCGTTACATCCAGACGAACAACTCAGCTGATGGTGACCTCTTCGAGAAAAAAGGGCTGGCCCTCATCGTCGAACTGGCAGAGCTGGCGAACGAAACCCGCACCTTCAAATTCTGGAGCGCAAAGGGCCCCTCGGAACGTGAAGTGATATTGGAAGAATATGTGGATTCCATCCATTTTTTATTGTCCCTCGGAATCGAAAAAGATCTGAATATGCTGAAGGAGTGGCCGGATCCGTTGCTGGAAGAAGATCTGACTACAGTCTTTCTGAAGACGAACCAAAGCATATTGGAGTTTCTGGAGAAACATTCAATGTCGACTTACCAGCGGGTTTGGAGCTGCTACGGCAATATTGCCGACATACTGGGATTCAGCTATGAAGAAGTCTTGGATGCTTATATAGCGAAAAACCAGAAGAATTACGACCGCCAAAAAGATGGCTATTAATCCATTAGATGAATTTTTTGAAAATAAACGCAGGTTCATTTATAATGGACAAGTGAGACTATTTAGGAGGTCGAAATAAATGGTAAAATTAGACGAAACGCTTCAAATGTTGAAAGATTTGACTGATGCAAACGGTATTCCAGGCAATGAACGCCAATCGCGCGAAGTCATGAAGAAATACATAGCGCCTTTTGCCGACTCAATTGAAACGGACGGGCTGGGAAGCCTGATCGCTAAAAAAGAAGGGCAAGCTGACGGACCGAAAATCATGGTAGCCGGCCACCTGGATGAAGTAGGCTTCATGATTTCACAGATCGACGATAAAGGATTCCTTAAATTCCAGACTGTCGGCGGATGGTGGAACCAGGTTATGCTGGCACAGCGCGTAACCATCACTACACGCAGCGGCAAGGAAATCACAGGTGTCATCGGTTCTAAACCACCGCATATCCTGTCTCCTGAAGCACGCAAAAAACCTGTTGAAATCAAAGACATGTTCATTGATATCGGTGCATCTTCCCGCGACGAAGTAAAAGAATGGGGCATTACACCAGGCGATATGGTGACACCTTATTTCGAATTCCAGGCTATGACAAACGAAAAATTCCTATTGGCGAAAGCTTGGGACAACCGCATCGGCTGCGCAATCGCAATCGATGTATTGAAAGGCCTTAAAGGCCAGGACCACCCGAACGTCGTTTATGGCGTAGGAACAGTCCAGGAAGAAGTTGGACTTCGCGGCGCGAAAACAGCCACAGCGAAAATCCAGCCGGATATCGGATTTGCAGTGGACGTGGGCATCGCCGGCGATACTCCTGGCATCACAGCTCAGGAATCCAACAGCAAAATGGGCGACGGACCACAAATCCTTCTGTTTGACGCTTCCATGGTATCTCACCGCGGCTTACGCGAACTCGTTGTTGATACGGCTGAAGAAGCGGGTATCCCGTACCAATTCGAAACGATTGCAGGCGGCGGCACTGACGCCGGCTCGATCCACTTGACGGCGAACGGAGTTCCAGCCCTGTCGATTGGCGTAGCAACCCGCTACATCCACTCACATGCCGGCATTCTTCACCGCGACGACTACGAAAACGCAGTCAAACTGATCATCGAAGTCATCAAGAAATTGGACAAAGACACAGTAGCGAAAATTACATTCGAATAAACATTGCGACCCCGGCCGAGTATGGCTGGGGTTTTTTTGTTGAGTGCTCATAGAACGCCAATAGTGATCATAAAATTGCCTGAGTGATCATAGAACCCGAAAAAGTGATCATAGAATCCTGTGAGTAATCATAGAATCAAATAAGTGATCATAGAAGTCCAGAAAGTGATCATAGAAAATATAATTGGCCGTTTTTGTCGCTTTTCGCCCGCGAAAAGCATCCAATCAGTGGTTTTGATGTTAGAGAAACATATGAAATGACGTATTTCAGCCGGAATCGGGTTAAAAGCTGGTCCCGCTTCAAAAAAACGCCAAAACCAAACACAGCCCAAAACCCGAAGGCATGCGCCAAATCCGCGCATTCTTTTAAAATGCGCGGATCGCTTTCAGCGCTCCAACAAAAAAAGTAAACAATACTTTACTTAATGTTAAGTATACTGTACATTATGTAATATAAACCGAACATCTTTACAGAAAGGAAGAAACGGATGCTGAAAAATCGGGTGAAGGAAATGCGGGCCCGCCACAGCCTGACACAAAGTGATTTAGGCAAACAAGTCGTTGTGACAAGGCAGACGATCGCTTTTATTGAAAAAGGGGAGTTTTCACCATCGATTACATTGTCATTAAAATTGGCAAAGGCGCTGCAGGTGGATGTCAACGAATTATTTTGGCTGGAAGGGGAGAAAGAAGATGAAAAATGATATCAGAGTGACTTATCCGTTATGGATGATGGGGTTCATAGCATTGCTTGGAGTTTTTGCATATGGTATCAATTCGCCTAAAACCGAGTTTATCGATACTGCAACTGAAACAAGTCTTACGGTTCAAATTGGCCCATTTGAAAGCGCGCTTATATTCGGCGCCATATTCGTGTACTTGATTGTTTTAACGATTTTCGTGTCAAAAGTGAAGCAATACAATAAGAACAACCCGCAACAAAAAATATCGATGTTTTCCATCCGTCCGCCTGAGTACTTGGAAGCGGACGAAGGGATGACTTATATTACGAGACGGGCTGTACAGAAAGTTTACACTTTTTACTCGCTCGCACTTCCGGCACTTGCGACGGTTGTGATTATATTTACGATTCCACGTCTGCTTATCATTTATGCTATTCTCGGTTTAGCATTCACTCAATACGGGATCTACTACGCAGAAGTCCGCAAACATTTTAAGGAGGAAACGGAATGATTTATGAATATGCATTGGTCTTTCTTGGGGCGGCAATTCCATGGCTTGAAATTGCGTTGGTCATTCCGCTCGGCATCGTTTGGGGGCTGTCGCCGTTTTGGGTGATGCTGCTGGCGTTTGTCGGGAATATGGTGACGGTGCTTGCGCTGATCATCGGCTTCGACCGTTTCAAGGATTGGTACAATAAACGCCAGGAAGAGAAAGGCAAGACACAAAATAAAAAAAGCGAACGCGCCAAACGCATCTGGAATAAATACGGTTTGCCGGGACTGGCATTGCTTGGACCGATTCTGATCGGGACGCATATCGCGGCATTCATCGGAATGACGCTTGGTGCCACGAAGAAAAATACAACCGTCTGGCTGACGATCAGCATTGCCGTTTGGACGTTAGCTTTCGGCATCCTGACAGCGCTTGGCTTTGATTTCTTCACACTGGAACTCTAAAGAAAAGGCAACGGTGTGCTATACTAAAGCTATTCTGACTTAAAGGCGTGAACAATTATGAAACGAATCGAATCACTGCAAAATTCATTGGTGAAGCATTGGAAAAAACTCACCACCACCCGCAAGGAACGCGATAAATTTTCGGAATTTCTTGTGGAAGGATTTCATTTAACGGAAGAATCCCTGAAAAAGAAAGACCTCGTCAAAGGATTGATTGTCCGTGAAGGCGTGGATATTCCAGACTCATGGGCTATTGAAAACGTACCGCTCTATTCGGTGACTGCAGCGGTTGCGAAGGAAATCTCGGAAACGGAACATTCGCAGGGGATTTTCGCTCATTGCGCGCAACCCGAGTTTACCGAAGAGGATCAGCAGAGCTGGACGCGTCTCCTATTGATCGATGCTGTCCAGGACCCCGGCAATATCGGCACGATGATCCGGACAGCATCTGCTGCTGGCATTGATGCCGTTATCCTTGGCAAAGGCTGTGCAGATCCATTCAATCCGAAAACGGTCCGTTCAGCACAAGGTTCGCATTTTCAGATTCCGGTCGTTCGCGGAGAGCTTGGAGATTGGGTGCCGCAGCTGAAAAATGCAGGAATTTCTGTGTTCGGCACGGCATTGCAAAGAGCTATTCCGGTACATGAAGTCCAAACAAAAGAGCAATTCGCATTGATCGTCGGCAACGAAGGAAGCGGAGTTGCGCCTGAGTTATTGCAGCTTACGGAACAGAATCTGATGGTGCCGTTATACGGCAGCGCGGAGTCGCTGAATGTCGCAGTGGCGACAGGGATTTTATTGTACAGCCTCGTTCCGAAGAACTAAGGTTGATAATAGAGTGGAACTTTCGTATAATTAACAGGTAAATAAAACACAAAAGCATTGACCGGGAAAAGTACGGAATCCATTTGCATCGACAGGAAATTTGCGCCTTGACTGAAAGCGTGGATATGCAGACGTTTCGGAAGTTCACCCCGCGAGCTGCCGCCGGGACCAGCATATTGCTGTAAAGGTGGGCCGGTGAAGAGCCGTTACGTAAATGAGTGATTGCATACGTGCAATAACTAGGGTGGTACCGCGAATAATGCCTCGTCCCTTTTCAGGGACGGGGCTTTTTTATGTTTAGAGGAGGAGAAAAAAATGGAAGCACAATTGAATGAATTGAAAACACAGGCGCTTGATAAGATTGCTGCCGCATCAAACGTGAAAGAACTGAACGCTGTCCGCGTTGCCTATTTAGGCAAGAAAGGTCCGATTACGGATCTGCTTAAAGGCATGGGTAAATTACCTGCTGAAGAACGCCCGAAGATGGGGGCGCTTGTCAACGTGGTAAGGGAAGAAGTGACGGCGCGTCTGGAAGAGCGCATGGCGATTCTTGAGGAACAGGCGATCAATGAAAAGCTGCAAAGTGAAACAATTGACATCACGCTGCCAGGACGTCCTGTAAAATCGGGCAACGCACATCCGTTGACGCGTGTAATTGAAGAAATTGAAGATCTTTTCATTTCCATGGGCTATGAAATTGAAGAAGGCCCGGAAGTCGAGAAGGACTATTATAATTTCGAAGCGTTGAATTTGCCGAAAGGGCATCCGGCGCGTGATATGCAGGATTCCTTCTATATATCAGAAGATATTCTTTTGCGCACACATACATCTCCTGTGCAGGCGCGTACGATGGAGGCGAAAGGCGGAGAGCCGATCAAAATCATCTGTCCGGGTAAAGTGTATCGCCGTGATAACGATGACGCGACACATTCACACCAGTTCACGCAAATTGAGGGATTGGTCATCGGCGAAGATATCCGCATGAGTGACCTGAAAGGGACGCTTTCTGTATTCGCCAAGAAAATGTTCGGGGAAGACCGTGAAATCCGTCTTCGTCCAAGTTTCTTCCCGTTCACGGAACCATCTGTTGAAATGGATATCTCCTGCTTCAAATGCGGTGGGGAAGGCTGCAACGTCTGCAAGAAAACCGGCTGGATCGAAATTCTTGGAGCGGGTATGGTGCATCCGAATGTTTTGGAAATGGCAGGCTACGATTCGAAGCGCCTGACCGGATTCGCTTTCGGTATGGGACCTGAACGCATTGCGATGCTGAAATATGGCATAGAAGACATCCGTCATTTCTATACAAATGACGTCCGCTTTTTATCCCAATTTCAACGCACGGAAGTTTAAGGAGGAAATGACATGTTAGTATCGATAAAATGGTTGAAGGATTATGTAAATACACAAGATTTGCCGCCGGCTGAACTTGGCGAAAAAATAACGCGTGCCGGAATCGAAGTCGATGCAGTAATCGACCGTTCGGAAGGCCTTTCGAATATCGTCGTCGGATACGTGGAATCATGCGAAAAACATCCTGAAGCGGATAAATTGAGTATTTGCCAAGTTAACGTCGGCGAAGAAACAACACAGATCATCTGCGGCGCACCGAATATTGCGGCTGGCCAGAACGTGATTGTTGCCCGTCCGGGTGCACGTCTGCCAGGTGGAATGAAAATCAAAAAAGCCAAACTGCGCGGTGAAGAATCGAACGGGATGATTTGTTCATTGCAGGAACTGGGGATTGAAGGGAAACTGGTCCCGAAAGCATATGCGGAAGGGATTTATGTATTGCCTGAAAACGCGGAAGTCGGTTCAGACGTCATCACGAATTTTGATTTGGATGATACGGTCCTTGAACTTGGCCTGACGCCAAACCGCGCGGATGCGATGAGCATGCTGGGAGTAGCCTACGAAGTAGGGGCGATTCTGGAAGAAGAAGTGAAGCTGCCGGAAATCACTTATACGGAAGCGGAAGATACGGCTTCGTCCATGCTGACATTGAACATCGACTCACCGGAAGCCAATCCGCTGTATGTGGCTAAAGTGGTGCGTGGTATCGAAGTGAAAGAATCTCCGATGTGGCTGCAGCAGCGTTTGATGGCGGCTGGCGTCCGTCCGCATAATAACGTGGTCGATGTGACGAATTATGTCCTGATGGAATACGGCCAGCCGTTGCACGCATTCGACTATGATTTGCTGGAAACCGGCAACATCACGGTTCGCCATGCCAAGAAAGATGAATTGATCACGACGCTTGATGGCAATGAACGCAAGCTTTCGCTGAACAACCTGGTTATTACAAATGGTGAAAAACCAGTGGCCCTTGCAGGAGTCATGGGTGGTGCGAATTCAGAAGTCAGCAAAAATACTAAAACGGTCGTAATTGAATCGGCTTATTTTGAATCCGGCTCGATCCGCCAGACGTCGAAAGAACATAACCTGCGCAGTGACGCGAGTTCACGCTATGAAAAAGGTGTGGATCCAAACCGCGTGATTCCTGCTGCAGAACGTGCAGCACAATTACTGTCGGAACTTGCAGGGGGAGAAGTTCTTGCCGGTTCGGTCATTTTCGATAAATTGCAGCGTGAAGAAAAAGTCGTCCATGTGTCCCCGGATTTCATTAACAGCCGACTTGGCATGAAAATCCGTTTCGACGATATGCTGGACATTCTGAATCGTCTGCAGTTCAAGACGGAAGCGATGAACAATCAATTGATGATTTCTGTACCGACACGCAGACAGGACATCCAAATTGAAGAAGACATTGTAGAGGAAATCGCCCGCCTTTACGGCTACGACGAAATTCCGTCGACATTGCCGGAAACAGCGACCACTCCGGGAGGCTTGTCACCGTATCAGCAGAAACGCCGCATTGTCCGTAATTATATGGAAGGTGCAGGTTTGCTGCAGGCAACAACCTACTCACTGACTTCTGAAAAATCAGCGACTCAATTTGCAATGAAACAAACGGAATTGACACGTCTATTGATGCCGATGAGTGAAGAACGCAGCACATTGCGACAGAGCATCCTGCCCCATCTGCTCGAGTCGGTTTCATATAATACAGCAAGACGCACAGATTCCGTGGCATTGTATGAAACAGGATCTGTATTCCTGAAAGGCCATGATGAACTGTTAAATGAAGAAGAGCACCTGGCAGCTGCAATCACCGGTTTATGGCTCGACAACAGCTGGCAAGGCGAGAAGAAAGCCGTGGATTTCTTTGTACTGAAAGGAATTGTAGAAGGTTTAGCTGCTAAGCTGGATATTGAATTGGAATTTGAACGCGGTGAAATGGATGGTCTGCATCCAGGAAGAACGGCTTTCATCACACTTGATGGCCGCCGTATCGGAATCATCGGCCAATTGCATCCGAATGAGCAGAAGGCACGTGACCTGAAAACGACAATTGTCATGGAATTGAACCTGGCAGAGCTGTTCAAAGAACAAACGGAGCCTTTGGTCTATACACAAGTGCCGCGTTATCCGTCAATTACGCGTGACGTTGCGTTGGTACTCTCTAAAATCGTCGAAGCCGGCACAATCGAGAAACTGATTCGATCTGCAGGCGGTAAGCTATTGAAAGAGGTTAGTGTATTCGACCTTTATGAAGGCGATAATCTTGAAGCCGGCAAGAAATCAGTGGCGTTCTCACTGACATACTTCGATCCGGAGAAGACGCTTACAGATGAAGAAGTAACAGCTGTACATGAAAAAGTAGTTGGAGCATTAAAAGAATCAGGTGCGGAACTGCGCAGCTGATTAAATAGCAAGTAATCAGCCGGAATCCTTGGATTCCGGTTTTTGTTATTTATTTCTTTACGCTTGAAAAAATAAGTTTGAGGATGGATAGAAATAACTAGTAAATACAGAAAGCTATGGTGAAATTAATTTAATTAACATATAAAAAAGTTAAATAATGTAAATTAATTAAGGTATTCAGCTATGGAGGTAGAAGATGAAAAAGGCATTATTTAAAGAAAACGGCATGACTCTGGTGGAGTTGCTGGCTGCAATTGCTCTACTGGGGATAGTTTTATTTACTTTCATGTCTATTTTTACCCAGTCAGCTAAATTTTCAGCGCATAATCAGGAGACGTTGACAGTGGTTCAAATCGCGGAGCAGGTCGTTTCAGATGTAAGAGATCTGGAGACTATTTTTAGCTTAAATAATAATGGTAACTATAAAAAAGTGGCCAGTACTATAGAAGATAAGGATACATATGAACATTTCGTCGTAAAAATAACAGAAGAAGAAGTTCAAGTGGCGAGACCGGATTCTCCGGCTACTGCACTTACAATGAAAAAAGCGAATATTTCCGTCAAAGCAAAACCAGGTTTTGGTATAAATGAACCTGAATTTAAAACGGAAATGTATTTGAAGGTTCGGCCATGAGGAATGAGAAGGGTATCACTCTAGTGGAATTGGTTGCAGTGCTTGCGATTGCCGGAATTATTGTAGCTCTAATTGCGAGTGTACTTTCAAGCGGAACAAACGCCTCGCAAAGGACAAGTTTGAATCAGCAGCTGCAGCAGGAAGGCAATATAATAGTAGAAAAAATCCGCGCCCAATATTTATTGAATCAGAAAGAAGACGCAGTATCTGATAAATTTGAAATTGTTGTGGAGAATGAGAAATTAATATACAAGGATGATACAGGCGCAAATGCGGTTATTTCAGAAGGATTTACATATGATTTAGATCCAGCTTCAGCAGATGCTTCTTCACCAACAAAGAAAATAGTCGTTTTGGATAGAACACAAAAATCAGTATTCAACATTTTGATCCGTGGAAAAACCAACGTAAATTCGCCCGACCAAGAATATAAAATCAACACATCATTCAGCAAGTTAAATTAGGAGGATCACATGAAGACTTTCAAAAATGAAAAGGGATACGCGCTGTTAATGGTGTTAATGCTGATCCTTCTGTTTACTGTTCTTGGAATGGGGCTTATGGCAACGAATATGAATTCGGCTAAGCAGTTTAGTACAAAGGAAAACCAAGTGCAGGCTAGGCACCAGGCTGAGATGGGTGTGCTGCATTATGGAGTAGTATTGGAAGACAAGGTTAAAAGATCTTCTGCAACAGCTATAAGTTGCACTGACATTGATGCATTGCTGGGAACTACGAAAAAACTAAGTAAAGACGATTATTTCATCGAACCTGCAAATGGATCAGCTTCTTGCAAAGAAGTAGATAGCGGTAAGTTACTTGAAGTCACAATAAAAAGTACAGGAACTGTTCAAGGTGAGACTCAAAAGAAGGTTGAAGCTACTTTCTATATTGACAATCTTGGCAGTAGTTTAGATGGAGTAGCTGAAAATACAAATATAATAAACCCACCATTAACCGAACCGGAAAATGCACAAAAGAGAGATTCATATATTGTTACTAAGCATTCAGGGGAAGCTTTATCAACAATTAACAATAGTTTAGTCATAAATAAGTCGCTTTCAACAGGTAGGGGTGCTTCAACTGTATTTAAAGCCAAAAAGCATTTATTTATCAAAGGTGTAAATGGAATAAGTCTAGATACTAATAATCATGCGTGTATAGGAGTAGGGGGAAACTTTACTGCATTAAATAAAATTGATTGGGGAGGTCAAAGTTCTATTGAACTTCTTGTTCGTCAAGATGCTTACTTTCCAACAAGTATAGATAATTGGAAGTCGGATAAAACAATAATTTTTATATTTGGTAATTTGTACTTGCCTGAAAATTACACATATAAGACTCATAACAATAATCTTGCGGTAAAAGGTGACATGCAAGTTTATATCCAAGGTAAAGTTTTTCAAAATTCTCGGAGTAACGTTTTTAAAGAAGTCATAGCACACCCTTTTTATAAGATGGATCAAACTAGTATGGATAGAGCAAATAGTTTAAGTTGCGCAGTCCCTAAAATGGAAGAAGAAAATATAAAAACACCAAATTGGATAGTACAAGATGATATTAATATCAGTTACCAATAAAAAAAATTATATAATTTAATAGAAATAACAAAAGGGTGACCTAGTAATGAAAAAACATTATTAGGCCACCCTTTTGTTTACATAATAAAAATATCCCTAACTCCGTCTCTTCCCAGCCAAAACCTTCGCCTTCCCAGCATTCGCAAAATGCCACTTCGTCAAAGTTTTCAAATACTCTTCTCCATGCTTTATGATAATTTTCGCAGCCGCTTCATCCACAATTTTGCCGGCTCCTTTAGGAAGAGTGACGCCGGCTTCAGCGCTCATCCGATCCATTTCTTCCAGGAAAGCCACGCGTGCGATGATTGAAGCACAGGCTACGGAAACATGGAGGCCTTCCGCTTTCGTGGAGAACAGGACGTTCTCGCGGATAATTTCTTTTTCGCCTTTGATATGATTATAATAAATACCGCGTTCGGCGAATTGGTCGATAAGTATGGCATCAGGTTTTACCGGATCCAACTTTGCCAGCACGTGTTTCAGTGCCTGGTTATGGAGCAGGGCTTTTATTTTTCCTTGAGACCAGCTTTGTGCCTGGACTTTATTGTATTTTTCATTTTTCAAAGTAAGAACTTTATGGACGAAAGCTTCCCGAAGGTCGGGCGCAATTTTGCGCATGTAGTCATCTGAAAGCAATTTTGAATCCTTGACGCCGAGTTCGTGGGCGAGTTCCACTCCATCGGCAGGTACGAAACAAGCGGCGACTGTAATCGGTCCGAAGAAATCTCCGGTGCCCGTTTCGTCAGATCCCAAAACGGAAAGCTTCGCAAAATTTTCGGGCAGCGTGTCGCCTTTAGCGCCGGAAACTTTAGTGGCAGCAGCCGAAGCTTCTCCCCATTTTCCGGCTTCCCGTTCAGCTCCAGCCCCTTGGAACATGACTTTTCCGGAATTGTAGACAGTTATGACTGTATCAGTCAGTTTGGCGGTGAAACGGACATATTGCGCTTTGGCAGGCGTCTTTTTATTTTCATAATGTTTGATGATCTGGAGGAGACTTTCCTCTGGAAGTTTTAATACGACGTTGGACATAGGACAGTCTCCTTTCTAATGATTCACAAGTTGCTTGTGTTCATGTTATGATTATGTACAGAAATAAAATGCGTTGGCTGGAATAGGCTGATGCTGTTATGCCGAGGCATAATTGATTGGGGGATGGAACATTGTCGGATCAGCAAAGAATTCGCACATCAGTTGAGATCTACGGCCATACTTACAAGATGGTAGGCACTGAAACCTCTGGCCACATGCGTTTGGTGGCTTCTACAGTGGACGAGAAGATGCGTGAGATTCATGCGATGAATCCATCTCTCGACAGTTCGCGCCTTGCAGTTTTGACTGCGGTAAATGCGGTACATGATAATCTTAAACTGAAAGAGCGTATTGAACAATTGGAAACTGAATTGAAAAAACTGAAGGGCTGAAGTAGATGCTAGATATAATTTTATTCCTGTTGCTAATTGCCGGCATCATAGTCGGTGCCAAACGGGGCCTTGTGGTCCAATTAATACATATGGTAGGGTTCATCATCGCGCTGGTCGTGGCATACCTCTATTATAAACCTTTATCCGAATACTTCGTTCTGTGGATTCCATATCCGGCAGTAACTGATGAATCCAGGTTTACACTCGCGATCGAGCAATTGGATCTTGACCAGACCTTTTATCAATTATTCGCATTCGCACTTATTTTCTTTGTCGTTAAATTTGGCCTGCAGCTGATTGCATCCATGTTCGACTTCCTGAAGTATTTGCCGGTACTCGGATTCCTCAGCAAAATCTTAGGAGCAATCCTTGGCTTTATCGAAATGTTGATCCTGTTATTCTTCTTCATCTATGTTTTTGCATTGCTGCCGCTGGATATCATTCAGAACCAGCTTGAAAACTCAGGAATTGCTCAGGCAATCCTTGAACACACGCCTTATTTCTCTGAGAAAGTGAAAGAATGGTGGTATATTTATATGTAAGCACTGACTTCTCTCATTGCGGGAGAAGTTTTTTTGGAGTTTAGGGGTATAAATTGAATGAAATTATCTTAAATACCACTTCGGCGCTTAGGATAGTGCAAAGATTATGCTCCTGCGCACTGCTCGTCGCAAAAGTTGCGCCATCTTCGCATGGCGAACCTTGCCTCCCACAATAAGCCGAGAAGACCACTCGTCTTTTACTCCGTCGGCATTCGCCTGCTCCATAGGCGCGCCTTTGCTGAAAGATATCTCTGGAAGTACTTTTATAAATGTGATGTTTTTAAAACCAATTATGAAGTACACCATAAAATAATTAGCGGATTCAGAATGAAGCAGCAGACGGCGACTCCTGCGGGATTAAGAGCTAGTCCTGAGACCCCGCAGGTAGCGCAGCGAACGAGGAGGCTCAGGCAGCTCCCCGCGGAAAGCGTCCGTCTGAAGCGGAATGGCTATCAATATTATGTAATTCTTTAAACAGGAGGTCTCCCAATGAATAAAAAAGTCATCATCCGAACACTTGAAAAGATCGCTTTATATATGGAATTAAAAGGTGAAAACCCGTTTAAAGTATCCGCTTTCCGTAAAGCGGCACAGGCCCTCGAGCTCGATCAGCGTTCGCTGTCTGAAATAGAAGACGTCACGAAGCTGAAAGGCATCGGCAAAGGTACAGGGGACGTTATACTCGAGTTGATGGACAGTGGTAAATCGACGGTTTTAGAAGAATTGCAGGAAGAAGTGCCGAAGGGGCTAATTCCCTTGATGAAATTGCAGGGGCTTGGCGGCAAAAAAATCGCCAAACTATATAAAGAACTCGGCATCGATTCCGCTGAAGCTCTGAAGCAGGCATGCATCGACCACAATATTCAGAAGCTGCCTGGATTCGGCCCGAAATCGGAAGACAAAATTTTAAAGGAATTGATGGAGTTCGATTCGAAACCAGGGCGCCATCCAATTTGGAAAACAGCTGAAGCTGTCGCCGCCATCAACGAAATACTGGAAGGCATAAAAGAAATCAGTGAGTTTTCTGTCGCAGGCAGCTATCGCCGTACAAAGGAAACGAGCAAGGACCTGGATTTCATCGTAGCGACCAGCCAGCCATCCATTGTAAAAGAGCAATTGCTTGCAGCGTTGCCGGTGCAGGAAACGATTGCTTCAGGTGACACGAAAGTGTCAGTTACTGTAGAATTCCAGGACCCGATCGATATTGATTTCCGTTTGGTTGCACCAGAGGAGTTTGTCACGGCGCTGCATCATTTCACGGGATCGAAAGACCATAATGTGAAGATGCGCCAGTTGGCGAAATCACAGAATAAGAAAATCAGTGAATACGGAGTCGAGCAGGAAGACGGTTCCATCCAGACCTTCAATTCGGAAGAAGACTTTTTCGCGCATTTCGGATTGCCGTTCATTCCGCCGTCGGTCCGTGAAGATGGACGTGAAACAGACCGCATCGCAGAATTGCCGGAACTTGTCTCTATTGAAGACATTATAAGCGACCTGCATATGCATACGGTCTGGTCTGATGGGGCGCATTCATTGAAAGAGATGATCGATGCCTGCCGCAGCCGAAATTACGAATATATGGTCATCACCGACCATTCGCAGTATCTGAAAGTGGCAAACGGATTGACGCCTGAGCGTTTATTGGAGCAGAATGGCCAGATCCGTGAATTGAATAAAGAATATGATGATATCGAAGTGCTGTCCGGTACGGAAATGGATATTTTGCCGGATGCGTCGCTCGATTTTGATGATGAAGTATTGAAGCAGCTTGATTTTGTCATTGCCAGCATCCATTCGAGTTTCCAGCAGCCGCAGGAGCAGATCATGGAGCGGATCCACACTGCGATGAAAAACCCATATGTCCACATGATTGCGCATCCTACAGGACGTATCGTCGGCCAGCGGAGCGGATATGACCCGGACGTCGAGCAGCTTCTGGACTGGGCAAGTGAATATGGTAAAATTGTGGAATTGAATGCAAGTCCATACCGGTTGGACTTGGCGGTTGAATTTCTTGAAATGGCACAGGAAAAAGGGGTGCCTGTGGCAATCAATACAGATGCCCACGCCATTGATCAACTGGAAGTGATGGCCATCGGGGTTCGCCATGCACAAAAAGCCTGGCTGAAACGTGACAATGTGGTCAATACATGGCCGCTGGAGAAATTTAAAGCATATCTGAAAAAATAGGAGGTGTCGCGAATGATCGCGGAACGCGCATTAAAGACACTCGAATTTTATAAAATCCGTGACGAAGTGGCGCGATATTGCACCTCTTCACTCGGTAAAAATCATATAGATAAATTGGTGCCATCTGTAGAAATCCGGGAAGTGGAGCAGCTGCTTGCTGAAATGGATGAAGCGGCGCAAGTGCTGCGTGTTAAGAACAATGTGCCGATGGGCGGTATTTTTGACGTCCGGATGCACGCAAGAAGAGCGCAAATTGGAGGTTCGTTGAGCCCGGTCGAATTGATGGAGGTATCATCAACCATTCGCGCCAGCCGGATTCTTCGCCAATTTTTCGAAGCAATTCGTGAAGAAGGAGATATCCAAATTCCTTTATTCCTTGAGAAAAAGGAATCGATGCCGATTCTGACACAATTGGAACACGACATCAATGCGTGCATCGATGACAACGGAGGGGTGCTGGATTCAGCAAGTCCTGCATTACGCTCGATACGCCAGCAGCTGCGTTCACAGGAAAGCCGCGTACGTGAACGGCTGGAAAGCTTGGTGCGCGGAAAGAATGCGGCGAAAATGCTGTCGGATTCCATCGTCACCATCCGCAATGACCGATTTGTCATTCCAGTCAAACAGGAATATCGCAGCCATTATGGCGGCATTATCCATGACCAGTCTTCATCCGGACAGACGCTTTTCATCGAACCGGATGCGGTGGTGCAGGCAAATAATGAAGTGCGCCGTCTGAAAATGAAAGAGAAAGAAGAGATTGACCGTATCCTTCAGATGCTGTCGGCCCAGGTGCAGGAAGTGGCGCATGACATTTTCGTCATGGTCGAAGTGCTTGGTGAAATCGACATGATCTTCGCTAAAGCGAAATACGGTTCAGCCAATAAATGCTCAAAGCCAGCTATGAATACAGAGGGCTATATCAATCTTAAAAAAGCCCGCCATCCTTTGATTCCAAAAGATGAAGTGGTCGCCAACGATATCGAATTTGGCCGTGACATTACAGCGATTGTCATAACCGGACCGAATACAGGAGGTAAAACCGTCACCTTGAAAACGGTGGGACTCTGCACATTGATGGCCCAGGCGGGTCTGCCGGTTCCGGCGCTTGATGGCTCTGAACTTGCTGTGTTCGATCAGATTTTTGCCGATATTGGTGATGAGCAGTCGATTGAACAAAGCCTCAGTACGTTTTCGTCCCATATGGTCAACATCGTGGATATATTGACGAAGTTCGATGAGAATTCGCTTGTCATCTTCGATGAACTGGGTGCAGGGACGGATCCGCAGGAAGGTGCCGCACTGGCGATTTCATTGCTTGACGAAGTCCACGGCAGAGGCGCGCGCGTCATTGCGACGACTCACTATCCCGAGCTTAAAGCATACGGCTATAACCGGCCGGGAGTGGCGAATGCCAGCGTGGAATTCAATGTGGAAACTTTAAGTCCCACGTACCGCTTGTTAATAGGCGTTCCTGGACGAAGCAACGCATTTGAAATTTCGAAACGCCTCGGATTGCCTGAGCACATCATCACCCATGCACAAAGCTTTACCGGCACGGACAGCCGCCAGGTCGATTCCATGATTGCGTCACTCGAGAAGAGCCGCAGGGAATCCGAGCAGGATGCCGAACGTTCAAGCGAGGTGCTGAAGGAATCCGAGAAATTAAAAGAAGAACTGGCTGCCCAACTAAAACAGTACGAACAGAAAAAAGAGCAGCTTGAAGAAAAGGCGCGTGAAAAAGCGCGCAAGATTGTCGACCAGGCCCGCGCAGAAGCAGAAGAAGTCATTTCCGACTTGAGGAAGATGCAGTTGAATCAACAAGGTACCATCAAAGAACATCAATTGATCGATGCAAAAAAACGTCTTGAAGGGGCGGCGCCCGAAAACCGCATTTTGAAAAAAGCGGCCAAAGACAAACAGCGTGAAGTGAAGTTGAAACCCAATGATGAAGTTAAAGTGATTTCATTCGGACAAAAAGGCACGCTGGTCGAAAAAGTTTCCGACAAGGAATGGATCGTGCAGATCGGCATCCTGAAGATGAAACTGCCGGAATCAGATCTTTCCTATACAAAACCGGAAAAGGAAAAAGAGACACGCACCATGGCTACTCTCAAAGACCGCGACAGCCATGTGAAGCTGGAGCTTGATTTGAGAGGCGAACGCTATGAAGATGCGCTTGCCCGTGTTGAAAAATACCTGGATGATGCGTTATTATCGAACTACCATCAAGTTTCCATTATTCATGGAAAAGGGACAGGCGCGCTGCGGCAAGGCGTGCAGCAATACCTGAAAAAACATCCGCGGGTGAAAAGTTACCGTTTTGGCGAAGCGGGTGAAGGCGGTTCAGGCGTGACCGTCGCTGAGTTGAAGTAGGAATATAGGGGAGATTGAGCAATGTCAGAGACTGGGTTTTGGACGCATCCGCTTGTCGAAACGGCAGGCTATTTCAGTGTAGTAGTATTGTGTTTGATCGTGGCGATGGTGATTTTCGAAGTCATCACCAAGTATAAAAACTGGGAAGAAATCAAAAAAGGCAACCTGTCAGTGGCCATGGCGACTGGCGGGAAGATTTTTGGTGTAACGAATATTTTCCGTTATTCCATCGAACAGCACAACACGCTGCCGGAAATGATCGGCTGGGGCGTCTATGGTTTCGGCCTGCTGATATTCGCTTATATCCTGTTTGAATTTTTGACGCCTAAATTTAAAGTGGACGATGAGATCGAGAACGACAACAGATCTGTCGGTCTGATTTCCATGATGATTTCGGTCGGGTTGTCGTTTGTAATCGGTGCAAGTATTTCTTAGGAGTTGTGGCACTTGGAAAATCTAATAAAGATCCTGATAGTTTGTTGTATATTGTTTGTACTTGTCGGGATTGTCTATCTTTTCATCATCTAGAAACGGAACTGCCAGCTAAAACAGCTGGCGGTTTTTATTATTCTATATAAGTAGAACTAATAATCTATAATAGTCGATATTTCTCAAAACAGCTGCCTTTACCGAATGCTTGCTCTGAATTAACTCGGGCTCGTCGCCTGAGTAGAATTAGCCCTTCGTTGAAACCGAGTCGGAAAACCAACTCCGTTGCTGTTCCTTAAGGCGTCTTCGCTATTTTGCTCCATGTGTATAGAGACTTTTTTCAGCAAAGGCGCGGCTCAGGAGCAGGCGAATGCCGACGGAGCAAAGACGAGTGGTCTTCTCGGCTTATTGCGGGAGCTAAGGTGCGCCATACGAAGATGGCGCCTCCTTTGCGACGAGCAGTGCGCAGGAGCATAATCTCTGCCCTGTCCATAGCGCCAAAGCGTTATCTATGTTATTTCTTTAGTTCAATAAATATAAGTTATGTAAAAATAAAGTTTGTAAGCGCTGACATATTTCTCTATAATTAAAAATAGGAATATTCACACGATTCTTATAATACAAAAGGAGGAAATTAGAATGACAGAAAAGCCATGGCTTGCGCATTACCCGCCGGAGATTCCTCATACATTGAATTATGAAAGTAAGCCGGTACAGGATTATTTGACCCATACTTTCGAGGCGACACCTGAAAAAACGGCGATTCATTTCATGGGCAAAGATATGACTTATCAGGAACTTTATGATTCTGCGATGAAATTCGCAAGTTACCTGCAAGGTCTGGGCATCAAAAAAGGTGACCGCGTAGCGATTATGCTGCCGAACTCTCCACAGGCTGTCATCGGATTCTACGGTATCCTGTATGCTGGCGGTGTAGTGGTTATGACAAACCCCTTGTATACAGAACGTGAAATTGCCTACCAGATGAAGAACTCTGGTGCCAAAGCCATATTGGCGATGGATATCCTTTATCCAAGAATTTCAAAAGTATTGAAGGATACGGACCTTGAAAATGTTATCATTACAGGTATTAAGGAATATCTTCCGTTCCCGAAAAATATGATTTATCCTTTCATTCAGAAGAAACAATACGGCATTACAGTGAAAGTGGAGCATAGGGGCTCGAATCACCTATTCTCTGAAATCATGAAAACAGCAACAACCGATGTTGCGAAAACCGAATTCGATTTTGAAAAGGACCTGGCTCTCCTGCAGTATACTGGAGGCACGACAGGATCACCAAAAGGCGTCATGCTGTCACATAAAAACCTGATTTCAAACGCGACTATGTGTGATACGTGGCTCTATAAAACCAAGCGCGGCGAGGAAACGGTTCTCGGCATCATCCCGTTATTCCACGTGTATGGACTGACAACTGTGCTGATCCTATCAGTTATGCAGGGCAATAAAATGGTGCTGTTGCCGAAATTCGATCCAGAAACTGCTTTGAAGACGATCAGTAAACAGAAACCGACTTTATTCCCGGGGGCTCCGACGCTGTATATCGGATTGATGA
This sequence comes from Planomicrobium sp. MB-3u-38, assembly GCF_002836425.1. NCBI lineage: Bacteria > Bacillati > Bacillota > Bacilli > Caryophanales > Caryophanaceae > Planomicrobium > Planomicrobium sp. MB-3u-38. The sequence continues at coordinate 101,603 of NZ_PJBO01000009.1, forward strand.
ACCACCCGGATATCAAGAAATACGACCTTTCTTCAATCAGCGCGTGTTTGAGCGGTTCTGCTCCGCTGCCGGTGGAAGTTCAGGAGAAATTCGAGAAGATCACGGGCGGCCGTCTGGTGGAAGGCTACGGGTTAACAGAAACTTCACCGGTAACGCATTCGAATCTTGTGTGGGGAGACAGAGTCAAAGGCTCTATCGGATTGCCATATCCGGACACGGATTGCAAAGTGTTTCAGCCAGGAACGACTGAAGAAGTGCCCCATGGTGAAATCGGTGAAATCGGCATCAAAGGACCTCAAGTCATGCAGGGGTACTGGAATAATCCAGAAGCTACGGCTGCCACGATTGTCGATGGCTGGCTGATGACAGGCGACCTTGGATATATGGATGATGCAGGCCATTTCTTCGTGGTTGACCGCAAAAAAGACATGATCATCGCTGGTGGATTCAATATCTACCCACGTGAAATCGAAGAAATCCTTTATGAAAATGAAGCCATTCAGGAATGCGTCGTAGCGGGCATACCGGATCCTTACCGCGGAGAAACCGTGAAAGCATACATCGTCCTGAAAGAAGGCAAATCGATTACGGAAGAAGAACTGGATGCGTATTGCAGGGAACATCTCGCGGCATTTAAAGTACCTCGCATCTATGAATTCCGAACTGAACTGCCAAAAACAGCAGTCGGCAAGATTTTGAGACGCTCTCTGATCGATGAAGAGAAGCAGAAGCTCAACGAAGCCGTCCCTTCATAAAGCTTGACACAATAAGCAGTAAACTATAATATGAAAATATGAATGAATCGCCATTCATATTTTCATATTTTTTTGGGTGGTGAGGAATTGGTAAAAAAAGATAAACCGAAATATAAGCAAATAATTGATGCGGCGGTGATCGTCATCGCCGAAAATGGCTACCATCAAGCCCAGGTTTCGAAAATCGCTAAACAAGCCGGGGTCGCGGATGGTACAATTTATTTGTATTTCAAAAACAAAGAAGACATTCTCATATCTGTCTTCCAGGAAAAGATGGCGGTTTTCGTCAGCAAATTGGAACAGATTCTCGAGAAAGATCATTCAGCCGCTGAAAAACTGAAGCATATGATCGAGAGTCACTTCAATTTATTGGCGAACGATATCCATTTGGCTATCGTCACCCAGCTCGAACTCAGACAGTCGAATACCGAGATCCGGCTGAAGATCAACAGCGTCCTTCGGGAATATCTTCTATTGCTGGATCAAATCCTGATCAGCGGTATGGAAGCGAATGAGTTCGACAAGGACATGGATATCCGCCTAGCCAGACAGATGGTCTTCGGTACGATGGATGAAACCATAACGACGTGGGTCATGAATGAGCATAAATATGATCTGGTCGAATTGGCTCCAAAAGTCCATCATTTATTGATGAAGGGCATGCGTGCCTAAGAGAGGGGTTTATCAGAATGGAATTTATCAGTTATCGTGTAGAAGACGGGGTTGCGGTCGCAACGATCAACCGTCCGCCGGCAAATGCTTTGTCGCGCGCTTTAATCATGGAAGTGGATGAACTGCTTAGTGCGGTCGAAAACGATGACGCTGTCCGCGCAATCGTATTGCACGGAGAAGGCAGATTCTTCTCAGCTGGAGCGGATATCAAGGAATTTACCCAGGTCACTTCAGGTGAAGAATTTTCAAAACTCGCTGCAAGCGGGCAAAAAGTTTTTGAACGGGTTGAAACATTCCATAAGCCTGTTATCGCTGCAATCCACGGTGCTGCCCTTGGCGGCGGTCTGGAGCTCGCGATGAGTTGTCAAATGCGTTTTGTTTCAGAAAATGCTAAGCTAGGATTGCCGGAACTTCAGCTTGGGCTTATTCCTGGTTTTGCGGGAACACAAAGATTGCCGAGATACGTCGGCGTTGCGAAAGCAGCCGAAATGCTATTGACTTCCGACCCGATCAGCGGAACGGAAGCAGCGCAATTGGGATTGGCGAACAGAGCTTATCCGGAAGAAGAACTTCTTTCGCAAACGCTTACAATTGCCAAGAAGATTGCCAAGAAGAGCCCGGTTTCAGTTAAAGCCGCGATTGATATGCTGCAGTATGCCAAGCATGCCGGCTATTATGACGGCGTGGAAGCCGAAGCGAATTCTTTCGGAACCGTTTTTGTGTCCGAAGATGCAAAAGAAGGAATCCAGGCGTTTCTGGAAAAACGCGAAGCACAATTTAAAGGGAAATAATACTTGGGAGGTCTACGTTAATGAACATTTATGTATTAGTTAAACGTACATTCGACACAGAAGAGAAATTAGTCATTTCTGGCGGAAAAATTCAGGAAGACGGCGCAGAATTCATCATCAATCCTTACGATGAATACGCGATCGAAGAAGCGATCAACGTCCGCGATGAGCACGGCGGTGAAGTTACTGTCATCACGATGGGCGGCGAAGACGCTGAGAAACAGCTTCGTACAGCACTTGCTATGGGTGCAGACAAAGCGGTTCTTATCAACACTGAAGACGATGTAGAAGAAATGGACCAATTCACTTCAGCTTACATATTGGCTGAATATCTGAAAGATAAAGAAGCTGACCTTATCCTTGCGGGTAACGTTGCAATCGACGGCGGTTCAGGACAAGTCGGACCACGCGTTGCAGACTTGTTGGACATCAACTATGTGACTACAATCACCAGCCTTAAAATCGAAGGCGAAAAAGTGACGATCGTCCGCGATATCGAAGGAGACGCTGAAGAGCTTGAAACTTCATTGCCATTGCTGGTAACTGCTCAGCAAGGTTTGAACGAGCCACGCTATCCATCACTTCCAGGAATCATGAAAGCGAAGAAAAAACCGCTTGAAGAACTTGAACTGGATGATCTTGATATCGACGAAGACGATGTTGAAGCGAAAACAGAAACTATCGAAATCTACTTGCCGCCAGCTAAAGCTGCAGGACGCATTCTGGAAGGCGATATTTCAAACCAGGTAACTGAACTGGTAAGCTTGCTTAAAAACGAAGCGAAAGTTATATAAATCAGAAAAGCGACGGCGCCCGCTAAGCTCTGAAAGGCATAAGACAGAACAGCAGAGTGGCGAGTTTTGCCACGGCAGCTGGGCTGGCTTATGACCCGAAGAGCTGGGCCGCTGGAGTCTGGACAAAGAAAAGCGACGGCGCCCGGTAGATAGACCGGCCGTCCCGTTTAGAACAGATAGAATGATTCGAGTTTTTACATCTACTTAGGAGGTAAACGGACTATGTCGAAAAAAGTATTAGTATTAGGCGAAACACGCGAAGGTTCTTTGCGTAACGTTTCATTTGAAGCAATTGCCGCAGCTAAAAAAATCTCCGGCGGCGGAGAAGTCGTAAGCGTATTGATTGGTGATTCAGTTGGTGAATTCGGAGCTGAATTGGTGAACTACGGTGCTGACCGTGTCATTACAGTCGAGCATCCTCACTTGAAGTCATACACTTCAGACGGCTATGGCCAAGCGATGATGGCAGTCATCGACCAGGAGCAGCCGGAAGCATTGGTCTTCGGCCACACAGCGGTCGGTAAAGACCTTTCTCCAAAAATCGCTTCCAAACTGCAAACCGGTTTGATCTCTGATGTTACAGATATCGAAGGAGAAGGCGATGATGCAGTATACATCCGTCCGATCTATTCCGGTAAAGCATTTGAAAAAGTAAAAAATAAAGGCGGAATCGACTTCATCACAATCCGTCCAAACAACATTGCGCCTCTTGAAAGAGAAGAGCGTTCTGGAGATGTCAGCTCATTGTCAGTGGAAATCACGAACTTGCGCACAATCATCCAAAACGTTGTCCGCAAATCTGCTGAAGGCGTTGACCTTTCAGAAGCGAAAGTCATCATTGCAGGCGGACGCGGCGTGAAGAGTGCAGATGGCTTTGCGCCTTTGCAGGAACTTGCTGACCTTCTTGGCGGAGCTGTCGGTGCATCCCGCGGTGCATGTGACGCGGATTACGTGGATTACTCACTACAAATCGGCCAGACTGGTAAAGTCGTAACGCCGGACCTATACATTGCAGCTGGTATTTCAGGCGCAATCCAGCATTTGGCTGGTATGTCCAACTCGAAAGTGATCGTGGCGATCAACAAAGATCCGGAAGCGAACATTTTCAAAGTTGCTGACTACGGTATCGTGGGAGACTTGTTCGAAGTCATTCCGATGCTGACTGAAGAGTTTAAGAAAGTAATGTAATTAAGAAAAGCGACGGCGCCCGTTCAGCTCCGACAGGCAAGAGATAGACCAAATGTAATTTGGTCTATCTCTTTGCGACGAAGCGCATAGCGCTGCAGGAGCATTTGGTTTTTGGTGAACTTCCGAAGCGGCGCTCTATGCCGCACAGGAAGGGCAGCTTATGTTCGAGGAGTTGGGTAGCCGGAGTCTGGACAATTAAAAGGCCTGCAAATTGCAGGCCTTTTTCTTCTGTTTATTTGTATAGCCAGCGGGTAAAGCAGGAGTAGGCAAAAAAATAGCTAGTGAAAAATACGCATGCTATAATCGGTTTATAGTTTGGTAAAACTAAGGAGGAATTATTCATGGCAATTGTACACGGAACAGATCAGAACTTTTCACAGGAAGTATCAGAAGGACTAGTACTTGTTGATTTTTGGGCAACTTGGTGCGGGCCTTGTAAAATGATCGCTCCTGTATTGGAAGAGCTTGACGCTGAAATGAGCGATAAAGTGAAAATCGTAAAAGTGGACGTTGATGAAAACCAGGAAACAGCTGGACAATACGGCATCATGTCAATTCCGACCCTTCTATTGATGAAAGACGGAGAGACAGTTGATAAAGTTGTCGGCTTCCGACCAAAAGAAGCATTGGCTGATTTGGTTAACCAACACGCATAATTCTTAACCGGGTCCATGGCGGCCCGGTTTTTTAATAGGGTGAGAATATGGCAAACGAATTGATTCAACATAAATTGGCAGTACTTCCCGACCAGCCTGGCTGCTACCTCATGAAGGACCGTCAGGACACAATCATCTATGTGGGCAAGGCAAAAGTGCTGAAAAACCGTGTGCGTTCCTATTTTACAGGCAGCCACGACGCCAAGACTCAGCGCCTGGTCAATGAAATCGAGGATTTCGAATACATCGTGACGTCTTCGGACAAAGAAGCGCTGATTCTGGAATTGAACCTCATCAAGAAATACGATCCGAAATACAATATCATGCTGAAAGATGATAAATCCTATCCTTATTTGAAAATAACAGGTGAGCGCCATCCGAAACTGATCATTACACGCCAGGTGAAAAAAGATAAAGGGAAGTATTTCGGCCCTTATCCGAACGCCTACTCGGCGAGTGAGACGAAAAAATTGCTCGACCGCTTGTATCCGTTGCGGAAATGCCACCAGATGCCGGACCGGGCCTGCCTTTATTATCATATGGGCCAATGTTTGGCGCCGTGCATCAAACCGGTTGAAAAAGAGACTTACACGGAAATGATCGACGCCATATCGAAATTTTTGAATGGCGGCTTCCGGGAAGTGAAGCAGGATCTGGTCGAAAAAATGTCGGAGGCATCTGAAAACCTTGAGTTTGAACGTGCCAAAGAATACCGTGACCAAATCAGCCACATTGAAAACGTCATGGAAAAACAGAAGATGGCGATGAACGATTTCACCAATCGTGATGTTTTTGGCTATGCCGTCGACAAAGGCTGGATGTGTGTGCAGGTCTTTTTCGTGCGCCAAGGTAAACTGATCGAACGCGACGTCTCCCTGTTTCCGCTATACCGCGACCCGCAGGAAGAATTCATGACATATCTCGGCCAGTTTTACGAGAAATCAAATCATGTGAAGCCTAACGAGATTTTATTGCCGGAGGGTGAAGATGCTGAGTTAGTGAAGGATTGGCTTGGTGTGCGCACACTTGTACCGCAGCGTGGCAAGAAAAAAGATTTGGTGCTGCTGGCGAAGAAAAATGCCGAAATCTCGATCAAAGAGAAGTTCCAGCTGCTTGAACGTCAGGAAGAACGGACTATTGGTGCTTGTCAGGAGCTTGGTGAAGCAATGAACATTGAGACTCCACTGCGAATCGAAGCGTTCGATAACTCGCATATCCAAGGGGCGGATGCCGTATCGGCGATGATTACATTCATCGACGGCAAGCCTTCCAAAAAGGATTACCGCAAGTACAAAACGCGGACCGGTTCGAAGCCCGATGATTACGCGGCTATGCGGGAAGTCATACGGCGCCGTTATTCGCGTGTGTTGAAAGACGGATTGCCGCTGCCGGACCTCATTGTCATTGATGGAGGGAAAGGGCAGATGTCATCGGCTCGCGAAATTTTAGAAGACGAACTTGGCCTGTCGATTCCGATTGCCGGCTTGGCGAAAGACGATAAGCACCAGACCTCACAATTATTGTATGGGGATCCGGTCGAAGTTGTGCCGTTGAAACGGACAAGCGAAGCCTTTTATCTGATGCAGCGCATACAGGATGAAGTCCACCGTTTCGTAATTACATTCCACCGTCAGCTGCGCGGCAAGAATTCGATCGTTTCGGCGCTTGACGGGCTGGAAGGCGTCGGTCCGAAGCGCCGGCAGCAATTGCTCAAGCATTTTGGATCCGTCAAACGAATCAAAGAAGCGGACACAGCCCAGTTGGTGGAAGCGGGGATGCCTGAAAAATTGGCGCAGTCGATTCATCAGCATTTCGCCGAACAAACATTGTCAACGGACTGAGTTCGTGTTATTGTAATAAACATAAATTGAATCACTTGTAAAAGTGGTGATAGAGGCGCGGGCGTCAAAAGTAGCCATCCGGAGATTTGCAGAATCTGTGAAGGATGAGGAAAGGGACGACCGCCGAAGTGTGTGAAGGCTGCAGCCGAACATGCTGGTTCTGCATTTAAGAGATGCAGGGCTGTCAGAGTCAAACTCTGGAGGGCTATCTCACATGGACGTTTTTTCGTACATGATTAAAGAGGTAGTTTGCCGGATCGACGGCAAGCTGCCTTTTTTCGTGTCTGGTGAAGGCATTCTGTTTTAAAAACCGAAACGGATGCCGGCGCTTTTCATGCTGGGAGCCACATACTGATGTGGGAGTGGATGATAAATGGAAACTGTTGTGATGAAATTTGGTGGAACCTCGGTGGCGACACCTGAAAAAATTATCGGGGTTGCAAAGCGCGCAATCGCTGAGAAAGAGAAAGGCAAACGGGTTGTCATCGTCGTGTCTGCAATGGGCAAGACGACGGATACGCTCCTTGGACTGGCGGCGGAAATATCCGCGGAGCCGCCAAAACGTGAAATGGATATGCTGCTGGCGACTGGTGAACAAGTGACGATTTCCTTGCTGGCGATGGCTTTTAAACAGCTTGGCCACGAAGCGGTATCGTTCACCGGTTGGCAGGCGGGCATCGAAACCGAGTCCGTTCCGCGCAATGCGCGAATTGAACAGATTCATACCGAGCGCCTCGAAGCGGTCTTGGACAGTGGATTTATTGCAGTCGTTGCCGGATTCCAGGGCGTCGACCGCATCGGCAACATCACGACACTCGGCCGCGGCGGGTCCGATACGACGGCGGTTGCGCTGGCTGCCGCATTGAAGGCGGAGAAATGCGACATCTATACGGATGTCGACGGAGTCTATACGTCGGATCCGCGTTTTGTTGGAGGCGCTCGCAAATTGGAACAGATATCCTATGATGAAATGCTGGAACTGGCGAATCTGGGTGCCGGTGTCCTTCACCCGCGCGCCGTCGAATTCGCGAAAAACAATAACGTCCCATTAACCGTCCGGGCAAGCTATTCCGACGAACCGGGAACAATCATACAAGAGGTGGTCACTGTGGAAAAAAATCTCATCGTCCGTGGCGTAGCATTCGAGCCCGGCATTGCGCGCGTAACCGTTACATACAATAAACCATTCAACGGTTCACTCGCGAACATCTTCATGACGCTGGCAGAAAATCACATCGATGTAGACATCATCGTCCAAAGCATTTCAGAAGAATTCCAGCCTTCCGTTTCATTTTCAATCAAAGAGGACAGCCTGGAAGAAGTGCGTCGTGTGCTTGATGTCAATAAAGAAACGATCGGCTTCATGTCTACCGACTTTGAAGTCGGCCTGGCAAAAGTCTCAATCGTCGGCTCCGGCATGGTATCCAATCCGGGTGTCGCAGCGCGCATGTTCGATATTCTTCGTCAGTCAGAAATCCCTGTCAAAATGGTCAGCACCTCGGAGATCAAGATTTCAGTGGTTGTGCCTGGCGGCGATATGGAGAAATCGGCGAATGCGCTGCATGAAGCGTATGGGTTGGGGTGAAGGTGAGAAAGAAAGTTTTTCTCTGTCAATAGTTTGCTTTTAAGAAAGTTTTTGAGATGGATTAGCGAGATAGCAGTTCATGTTGAACCCGGCGGTTGCCGGGTTTTTTGTTTTTGTGGCAGATTGCAGTTTTAAGTACCTGCAGTGATAAAACCATTTTAACGCAAAAGAGCAAAAGCGGATTTTTCGCCGTGGCGGAAAAATCCAATGTTTGGGGAAATCTTCGCGTATGCGAAGATTTTTTTCAATATATGTTTTCTCGTTCAGCACTGAGGAATGGAGTAGTGTTATAATTCAGATAATTATAAAGGGAGGCGGCGGTTCGGATAGGGGAGAAAAATTTGTTGATGTGGGAAGGCGTGAAGCTGCTGATGGAGCGGTTGCCGGCAGGGCATCCTGAGCAGGCATATTTGAAAAAGGAATTTCACCGCTATGAAGCAGGCTGGAAAGGCGAGCAGCGTTTGCTTGCGAAAATGGTTGAGTTTCATTGGGGTGAACCTTATGAATTGCTTTGGGATGTCGGTTTGAAGCTGGGCGACTGGAAAGTTCAAATGGACGGCTTGCTGGTGACGGAGCGCTGTGTCATCGTTATCAGTTCGAAGAATATCAGCGGCAGGATCCATTTCGATGCAGTGACTTCTGAGTTTTACCGGTTTAATAATGAAGGCGAAAAAATGGTAATGGACGATCCTCAGGTTCAGCTGGCCAAGCACATCCGCTTTCTCGAGCTGTGGCTGAAACGGAGGAAGATTTCGCATCCGCTGATTGATGGAGTGGTCGTCTTTACGCCGAGGCATTGTGAGTTTATTGCGAAGCCGGCGGATAAGCATATCTGCAAGACATATCAGGCGGTTGAGACGCTTTACAAAATTCTTGAAGCGCATGTTATTTCGGCTGACTCCCCTAAGCCGAGCAGGATACGTAAGGTGATTGAATCGAACAGTCATCCATACGAGCGACCGCCTTTGTGTGAGTATTATCGGATTGATCCGCGTGATTTGAGGACGGGTGTGAAGTGCAGTGAGTGTGGGAAGATTGCGGTGGAAAGGCTGTTTAAAGTCTGGGAATGCAAAGAGTGTGGCCACCGGGATCCGATTGCGCATCAAAAAGCTTTGCAGGAGTATTTTGCGTTGGTCAGTAGTGAGATTGATAATAAGGAATTTAGGCGGTTTAGCGGGATTGAGTCCATTTACGTAGCATCTAGAATGTTGGCTGATAGTGAATTGGTTAAGATAGGATCTAATAAAAACCGAAAGTATAGAGTGCAAATCAAATAAAGTTCAATTTTACCGCTTTCAGATGAGAGTGGTATTTTTAATGGGAAATAAGCTGTTTTAAGTAGCTGCACAAATAAAATCGATTCTGCGCAAACAAATCTGAATCTGCGCAAATAAATTTCATTCTGCGCAAACAAATTCGATTTAGCGCAAGTAAATCCAATTCTGCGCAAATAAACTCCAATTGGACTTACCCCTACCAAAAAACGCGCACAAAAAAACCGTCCCACCCCAGGAGACGGCCATTCCACATCATATTCGGCTCAAACTTGCTCGCGGAGATCCGTTTTCAGCATGATTCGGACCAGTTTCTTCTTCGGCAGCACTTCATCGTAGGCTTCGGTCAGATAGCCGCTGATTTTTTGCTGCTGCTGGGCGAGGAAGCCGGCTTCGAGCTTGAAGCAGCGGTTATCGAGTTTGAAAGGGCGCAAAACGAAGACGGTTTCATCCTTGCCGGTTTTTTCTGTCACTAATTCGCCAAATCCTGCCTGACGGAAAAAGTCGGCGGCTTCGTCCAGTGAGAAAAGAGGGAATTTGCGGGCAAGTGATTTGCCGGCCCAGTAGAGGACGTCGTTTTCGTGTTTGCCCAGTATATCTGATAATACATAGTCGCGAATAATTTCATAACCGAAATGTTCGGTGGTTTCAGGTTCTTTTGCAGTCATCGTAAACCCACTTTCAATATGTAGAAACCCCTAGGGGAATCTTCTGAATAAAGACAAGTTGCCTTGACGCTCCTAATTGAGCGGAGTACAATAAATATGTCATATTATTGTAACATGATGTTGTTTGCAGTCAATGGATGCTTTCGTAAAATATCGATTGCTTCATTTACTGCCTTATTAATGTTTTGAGGAGGGTAAAAGTTTTGGATAATCGTGAATTTTTATTGCGCAGGTTGCATTCATTGCTTGGAATTATTCCAATCGGGTTATTCCTTACACAGCATTTGATTGTTAACCATTTCGCAACACAAGGTGTCGAGGCATTTAACAACGCATCCCACTTCATGGCGAACCTTCCGTTCGTAATTTTCCTGGAGATCTTCGTTATTTATCTGCCGATTATGTATCATGCTTTTTACGGTGTATACATAGCTTTCACTTCTAAGAATAACCCTGGCCACTACAGCTATTTGCGCAATCTTCTATTCGTAGCTCAGCGTTATACAGGAGTATTCCTGGTTGTCTTCATCGCTTGGCACGTATTTGAAACACGCTTCCAGGTAGCAATCGGGAATGCAGCGGAAGCTGATTTCAATATGATGGCTAACATTCTGGATAATCCATGGATGCTTGCATTCTATATTGTCGGAGTACTCACAGCTACGTTCCACTTATCAAATGGCTTGTGGTCATTCCTTGTAACTTGGGGCATTACTCAATCCGAGAAAGCTCAGCGATATTCGACATACTTCACACTTCTTGTGTTCCTTGTGTTGTCGGTAATCGGTATCCGCGCTTTATTGGCATTCGTTTAAAACGAATTCGATCATTGGTGAATTAAAAGAGGAGTGAATACCAAAATGGCGAAAGGCAAACTTATTATTGTCGGTGGCGGACTTGCCGGTTTAATGGCGGCTGTAAAAGGCGCAGAAGCTGGCGCGTCAATCGATTTATTTTCAATCGTTCCGGTTAAACGATCTCACTCGGTATGTGCACAGGGCGGCATCAACGGAGCGGTAAATACAAAAGGGGAAGGCGATTCACCTGATATTCACTTTGACGACACGGTTTACGGCGGGGATTTCCTTGCAAACCAGCGTCCAGTGAAAGCGATGACAGATGCGGCGCCAGCGATCATCCGCTTGCTTGACCGCATGGGCGTCATGTTCAACCGTACGCCTGAAGGCTTGCTTGACTTCCGCCGCTTCGGTGGAACGATGCACCACAGAACGGCTTTTGCCGGCGCAACTACTGGCCAGCAATTGCTTTATGCACTAGATGAACAAGTACGCCGCCACGAAGTAAGCGGTCTTGTAACGAAATACGAAGGATGGGAATTCCTTGGTCTTGTTCTTGATGAAAACGGCGTAAGCCGCGGAATCACTGCACAGAACATGACGACTATGGAAATCAAAGCGTTCCGCGGAGATGCTGTCATCATGGCAACCGGCGGACCTGGAATCATCTTCGGAAAATCGACGAACTCTGTCATCAATACAGGTTCAGCGGCTTCCATCGTTTATCAGCAAGGCGCTTATTACGCAAACGGCGAATTCATCCAGATTCACCCGACAGCGATTCCGGGAGACGACAAGCTGCGCTTGATGTCTGAATCGGCTCGTGGTGAAGGTGGCCGTATCTGGACATATAAAGACGGAAAACCTTGGTATTTCCTTGAAGAAAAATATCCTGCTTACGGAAACCTGGTTCCTCGTGATATCGCAACACGCGAAATCTTTGACGTCTGCGTTAATCAAAAGCTTGGCATCAACGGCGAAAACATGGTTTACCTGGATCTTTCACATAAAGATCCGAAAGAATTGGATATCAAACTTGGCGGAATCATCGAGATCTATGAGAAATTCACAGGCGATGACCCACGCAAAGTACCGATGAAAATCTTCCCGGCAGTCCATTATTCAATGGGCGGATTATGGGTCGATGATCATCAGATGACTAGCATCCCTGGCGTTTTGGCTGCAGGTGAAGTTGATTACTCTCAACACGGTGCCAACCGTTTGGGCGCAAACTCGCTTCTTTCAGCTATCTACGGCGGTATGGTTGCAGGACCGAACGCGCTTGATTACATCAACGGCCTTGAAGTTCTTGCAGAAGATATGCCGGAAGACATCTTTGCTGCTGCGGTTGCTGAAGAGCAGCGCAAATGGGATGAAATCCTTGCTCTTAACGGAACAGAGAACGCATATGTTCTTCACAAAGAGCTTGGCGAATGGATGACGGATAATGTAACAGTGGTCCGTTATAACGACCGTCTTCAGAAAACGGACGAGAAAATCCAGGAATTGCTTGAGCGTTTCAATAATATCAATATTACTGACACTCAACTTTGGAGCAATCAAGGCGCAATGTTCACACGTCAGCTGAAAAATATGCTACATTTAGCACGAGTGATCACACTTGGAGCGTTGAACCGCAATGAGAGCCGCGGAGCTCACTACAAACCTGATTTCCCGGAACGTAACGATGAAGAATTCTTGAAAACGACTATGGCGAAATTCAATGGCTATGACGCACCAATCTTCCATTATGAAGATGTGGATACTTCATTGATTCCGCCGCGCAAGCGTGATTATTCAGCCAAAGCATAAGAACGAGTCAAAGAAGGGAGATAAATTACTATGGGTGAAGCAGCAAAAACGGTAATTTTTGAAATCGAACGCCGTGATTCCACTGAAAAAGAATCCTATTTCGAGAAATTCGAATTACCATACCGGCCGAACATGAATGTCATCTCGGCATTGATGGAAATCCGCCGTAACCCTGTCAATATGGAAGGGAAGAAAACAACACCTGTAAACTGGGACATGAACTGCCTTGAGGAAGTTTGTGGAGCATGTTCAATGATCATCAACGGCAAAGCACGCCAGTCGTGTACAGCTCTTGTTGACCAATTGGAACAGCCGATCCGTTTACAGCCGATGAAAACATTCCCTGTTGTCCGCGACCTTGTCGTTGACCGCAGCCGCATGTTCGATTCATTGAAAAAAGTCAAAGCTTGGGTTCCGATTGACGGAACGCATGATCTTGGCGAAGGTCCACGTATGCCTGAACGCAAACGCCAATGGGCTTACGAACTTTCTAAATGTATGACGTGCGGTGTCTGCCTTGAAGCATGCCCGAACGTCAACGATAAATCCGATTTCATCGGAGCTGCACCACTTTCTCAAGTTCGCTTGATGAATGCGCATCCAACTGGTGCCATGAACCGTGATGAGCGTTTGAACGCAATCATGGGCGAAGGCGGCCTTGCAAGCTGCGGTAACTCACAAAACTGTGTTGAATCTTGCCCTAAAGGTATTCCTTTGACAACTTCAATCGCAGCGTTGAACCGTGAAACTACAGTTCAAATGTTCCGTAACTTCTTCGGAAGCGATCACGCAGTCTGATTGATACAGAAAACCTCCACTTCGGTGGAGGTTTTTTGTTTTGGTTCGCAGGTCAAAAAAATAGTAAAAACGCTTCTGCAGAAATGAAAATGAGAGCCACAAAACAGGGTTTTTGTTATACTGATAAAATAGTAAGGGAACAATTATTGGAGGCAATCAAATGAAAGCTAATTACATTAAGGATTTCGATCAATGGAAGCGGGAATTCAGTTTTTCGGCTCCGGTGCAAGTGCGTTTTTCTGAGACAGATATGTTCGGCCATGTCAATAATACGGTGCCGATCGCTTATTTTGAATTCGCTCGGATCGAATATATGAAAGAATTAGGTCTGATGCAGCGCTGGCTTAAGGGAGACGGGGAACTTTTTCCAGTTATCGCTGATATGCAGGTGGACTACACGCAGCAGGTTTATTTCGATGAAATGCTCGACGTGTTTGTGAAAATAGCATCTGTCGGCAGGTCGTCGATCGATATCCATTATTGGGTGGTAAACGCAAAAGGGGAAACCTGCTTTACAGGCAGAGGCGCGATGGTGCAGATTTCCAAAGCCACGGGCAAAGGACATCCTTGGACTGCTGAAGAAAAAGAGCTTTTTGAAAACAAGCAGTTAATTTCATCAGAAAATTAAGTCAGTTCTTGCTAAATCATAAAAAAACCTTCACTATATATAGTAATAGTTGTACTCAAGGAGTGGACATGAATGATGAATGAAAACAAAAATGATATTCAGCACGATAAGGGACGCGTCGCTTTCATGGAAAAGGAACTGAGGTACATTTCCGGCATCATCAAGCAGAAAGGCCGGGAAATCCTCAATTCGTATACCATTACACCGCCGCAGTTCATCGCGCTGCAATGGCTGTTCGAACATGGTGATATGACGATCGGCGATCTGTCGAACAAGATGTATCTGGCATTCAGTACGACGACAGATCTGGTCGACCGTATGGAAAAGAATGAACTGGTGGTCCGGATCCGCGAAGAACAGGACCGCCGAGTAGTGCGCATCAAGCTTTTAAAAGAAGGCGAACGCATCATTGAAGAAGTGATTGAGAAAAGACAGGATTATTTACAGAACGTCCTGAGTGAATTCAGCGAAGAAGAAGTGGAGCAATTTTCATTCCTATTGGAGAAATTGCACACGAACATGAAATAGGGGCGGAAACATGCAAGCGAATGCGCCAATCGGAGTAATCGATTCAGGAGTCGGGGGCTTGACTGTCGCGAAAGAGATCATGCGGCTTTTACCGAACGAGCAAGTGATTTATATCGGAGACAACGCAAGATGTCCATACGGGCCGCGTCCACAAGCGGAAGTAAGGAAGTATACATGGCAGATGGCCAAGGCGCTGATGGATAAAAATATCAAGCTGCTCGTCATCGCCTGCAATACGGCGACGGCTGCAACACTTGAGTCATTGCAGAAAAAATTGCCGATTCCGGTCATCGGCGTCATATTCCCGGGTGCCCGGGCAGCGATGAAAGTTTCGGCCACGAAGGAAATCGCCGTGCTCGGCACAATCGGTACAGTGAAAAGCGGGGCATACGAAAATGCGTTGAAATCATTGATGTCTTCTTGCCACGTTGTTCAACTGGCGTGCCCCAAATTTGTGCCGCTTGTTGAAAGTGATGAGTACGAAGGTGAATTTGCAAGAAAAATGGTGAGGGAAACGCTTGCCCAATTGGAGCGCAAACATTTTGATACTGCTATACTGGGCTGCACGCATTACCCGCTTCTTCATGACTTTATCCAGGAGAAGTTCGGACCGTCGGTGACCGTCTTGTCATCTGCTTCCGAAACTGCCAAAGATGTGGAAAATCATCTGCGCTTTCAAAATATGCTGGCATCAGCAGACAATCAGCCAGTGCATAAATTCTATACATCAGGTTCCACTTCGATATTTGAAACGATCATCAAGAAATGGCTGGAGATCGACAACCCGGTCATCCATTCAATAAAATTCCCTCAAACCTGATGGCGCCGCCGTCAGGTTTTTGTCGCTCCCAATAAAATATGGTACGCTAATCGAGTAAATATAAGGAGGATATCCATGACAAGAGCAGACGAAAGAAATGCGGACCAATTGCGTCCGGTCAATATGCAGGCAGAGTATCTGATCCACCCTGAAGGATCCGTGTTAATAACGGTAGGGCAGACAAAGGTGATCTGTACAGCGACGATAGAAGAAAAAGTTCCCGGTTTCCTGCGCGGCCAGGGGAAAGGCTGGATCACAGCTGAGTACGCCATGCTGCCGCGTGCGACAGGAAGCCGCAACCGGCGTGAAGCATCGGCCGGCAAAATAGGTGGACGCACAATGGAAATCCAGCGCTTAATCGGCCGTGCGCTGCGTGCGGTGGTCGATCTCGAAAAATTGGGTGAACGCACAATTTGGCTCGATTGCGATGTCATCCAGGCAGATGGCGGAACTCGCACAGCTTCTATTACCGGGGCGTTTGTGGCGATGGTCATGGCCATCAGCAAACTCGAGTTGACAGCTTTCCCGGTAACGGATTTCCTGGCAGCCACAAGTGTCGGCATCACAAAAGACAATGGCGCCATCCTGGATTTAGATTACAGTGAAGACTCAACTGCTGAAGTCGACATGAATTTGGTGATGACAGGCAAAGGCCATTTTGTGGAATTGCAGGGTACAGGAGAAGAATCGACATTTACTCGTGCTCAATTAAACGACATGTTGGATCTCGGTGAAGCAGGAATCCGTCAATTAATTGAAAAGCAGAAAGAAATTCTTGGTGAAACCGCACTCCGGATCGGAGAAGAAACGAGGTCGGAATTATGAAAGAGATAATCATTGCGACGAAAAACAAAGGCAAAGCCAAAGATTTTGAACAATTGCTTGAACCGATGGGCTATAAAGTTCTGACTTTGCATGATGTTGCTCCACATATGGATGTCGAAGAAACCGGTGAAACTTTCGAAGCGAATGCCATTCTGAAAGCGGAGGCGATTGCCCAGGAATTGCAGGCGACTGTCATCGCAGATGACAGCGGCCTTGAAATCGATGCGCTTGACGGCGAACCGGGTGTCTATTCAGCCCGCTACTCAGGCGATGAAAGAAACGATGAATCCAATATCGATAAAGTCCTTCAGAAAATGGTCCAGGTGCCGGATAGTGAAAAGACAGCACGTTTCCGCTGCGTCCTGGCTTTGGCGTCACCTGGCAAGGAAACCATCCTTTTTGAAGGAACCTGTGAGGGCTTGATCACAGATGAAAGAAAAGGTGAGAGCGGATTCGGATATGATCCGATTTTTTATGTGCCGGCTTTGGATAAAACGATGGCCGAAATGAAACCTTCGGAGAAAGCATCGGTTTCCCATCGCGGAAATGCTATTCGGGAATTAGGGAAAGCGATGCCTGGCTTGTCCGGCAACTGAGCCACCACTGATTTTGACAGATTTGATATGTTTTTTTAAAATAGCGTTGACATTTCCATAAAAGATTTCTATAATTAAAATTGTCTTTCGAAATAGAATGCAAAACGAGCTGTTCACAGTTCCCATTGCATTGAGCAGAAAGTCATGTCCCAGTAGCTCAGCTGGATAGAGCAACGCCCTTCTAAGGCGTCGGTCGGGCGTTCGAATCGCTCCTGGGACGTAATAGGAATAGAGGTGGAAAGCCTCGCTGTGATAGGTTTTTAGAGCATGTAGGGAAAAGAACAGGGATTCGAACTAGTAGGTAATATCCCTGTTCCCGACCTACTCACCAAACACAGACCTAAATTATCTTCTAATCAATTTGATTAGGAGGTTTTTTTATGTCCAAAAGAAGTGGTGTGTTCGATGTGCAAGTGGATGTTAGTAAGTTAATACGGGGAGAACATTTACAGCAGCCAAAGAGCAATTTTATGACGCTCGAGAAAGCAATGGTGGTTATTACAAAGCAAATGCAGGTAAGTGGCTTTAGAGAACGCACTATGAAAGATTATCTATTGCACTGGAATCACTTCGCAAAAATAACAGGGACTACTTATCTATCTGAAATAACTGTAGATACTATCTATGCATGGCTCGGCTCCATGGTTGTGTCCAATCAAACGAAGCTAACACGCTTGAAGTGTTTAAAAGCTATTTTGACTAAATGCTTTGATAATGGATGGTTAGAACAAAAATTTTGGAAGACTATAAATATAAAAGTAGATAAAAACGTCAAAAAGGGGTCTGCAAGCGGAGATATCGAGTTATTGCTGTCTCTGCTTAATTTGAACTCTTTTGTCGGTCTTAGGGATGCTGTAGCAATAATTACATTGCATAGAACGGGAATAAGAATTAATACACTTGGTCAACTTGAAGAACGGCATATAGACTTTGAAAATTTGACATTAAGTTTAGACGGTTCCATTTTAAAAAACCACAAGATGTTACAGCTTCCAATAGATGAACAAACAGCTGAGTTATTACGGGTGTTAATACAACAAAATAAAAAAATTAGAAAAAGATACAGTAAGAAAAATAGCTTTGTTTTCATAACTCAAAAAGGAGATTCGTTGGATACAAAATCAACTAACAATGCAATTTCTAAAAGACTAAATAAGTATAGTAAAGAATTTGGACTGAAAGATATCAATCCGCATGCCATAAGAAGAGCGTATGCTAAAAATTTACTGAATAAAGGTGCGGATGTCGCTTTAATTAGCAAAGCCTTGGGACATTCTAATTTAGCAGTAACAACTCGATACTTGGATTTAGATATAGAAGAGGTAGCAACTAGTTTGAGAGACTTCCTATAAAGAGAGCGTTTACCGTATAAGAGAAGTCGTTAGAGCTTTATTAATAGTGAATTCGTAAAATAATAGAGAAGCTTAATGGGGTATTTTGGTAATATGCTAGAGGAGAGGCTTGCCGCCTCAATGATAGGGTGGTCAAAAAGTGATTGAGGGAGAACTTGTGTAGTTCTCTCTTTTTTTGAAATTTATTAGACAGAGTTTTAGGGATTTCTAGGACAGAATATCCCGTCAATTGAAATTACGAGAAACCACCTAGGGCAACACTAAAACGGTGTAGAAATTTCCGATACGAGAAGGAAATTTTACGCTTTTTTACTATTAATTTCATTAAATGATTAGGTTTTTTATAAGGAATTTCGATTAACATAATAGATTTTGCCGATGGAAGAGAATCTCTTATTTGAGTAAACATAAGTAATTTTCACTAGTATTATTAACGAAATTTATCTGACAAAGAATTATAAAGATAATAAGTTAGGGTTTTAAAAAATGTTGAAATTAATTTTACGAGATTTGTAGTAGCATAATG